>CAVFAM010000257.1:0-5647 GCA_963620375.1 Bacteroidaceae bacterium | reverse complement strand
GGATAATATCGCTTTGAGCCTTCATCCACCTTTATTCCCTTTAAGCCACAGGCTATTATCTGGTCTCCTATTTCTTTTGATACGTTGTTTTTTATCTTTTCTATGGAAGTAACCTTTGCCACCTTTTCCGCAACAAGCTCTCTATCCATATCTAGCTTATCTGAGAGCAGGTCTATGACTGCCTCCTCATCCTCGATTTGATTGTGTACAACCGATATATTATACACAGTCTCATTTTCTGCCAGAACTACTCCATTCCTATCCAGTATCTTTCCTCTCTGGGCTACCAGGGTTCTCTCCCTTTCCTGCAGGGATTTTGCCTTTTCAGAAAGCTCATCTCCCCTGTAGAAAATCAGATAGACAACACGGCAGATAAGAAAAATCAGGATTGCCAAAAAGAGTGTGCTCATCACAAGGATTTTCTTCTTATTATATGTACGGTTTCTACTAAAATTGAACATATATAAACCACCAGCTATTTATATTCATAATATGCTGGTGGTGGCAACAATAAAACTATCCTTGGAGCACCTTGGATAGTTTTGTCAGTTCGTACGTTATTGTGGCTTCCCACATTTAGGTTGTGTTAATCTACTGATATACAGTGTATTTTCCAGAAAAAATATGAAGTTAGCTACGGGAGCGAATTGCGGATAGGGTGTACAAATTTGTACAGTTATTTCCATTTCCTGCATTAATGGTACCCCGCAGCAGTTCATATTTTGTTCTGTAAAACAACTGTATATCATCCGATTATCGGCAGGTTTCAAGTGGGAAGCTTTTCTACATACATAACATACAGATGTCCCTACGGGCTGCTGACTTATGTCAGTTGCGCCCTATGGGGTGGTATCTTGTGCTGGTGTATTATCCTGCGCCGTTGTACTATCCTGTGATGTGGTGTCCTGGGATGCAGTTGTATCCTGCGTTGTTGTACTATCCTGTGATGTGGTGTCCTGCGCTGGTGTGCTATCCTGCGCTGTATCTCCCGGCGTTATCTCCTCGATTGTATCATCTGCTGGTGTCTGCTCTACCACTCCATTTGTGTACGAATGGTCTGGTGGGTTATTTCCTGTGATATCAAGGTCTGCATTTCTGCCTGTCAGCTCCTCATCTGGATAGATATTCATATAAGGCAGTACCTCTTCGAGTATCTCTCTAACGATATTCTGGGCATAATAGCTGTGCGCCTGGTCTGCTGCATTTGGCTGGTTCACTACGCAGTAGATTACAAGCTGTGGATTGTCGTATGGCACATATCCTAAAAAGGAAACTATATAGCTGCCTTGTTTTCTGCGGTGGGTCTCATCATCATACATCTGGGCGGTTCCTGTCTTACCTCCCATTGAATAGCCGTCTACCTTTGCTGTTCCACCGGTTCCATCTGCTACTACACTTTTTAAATACGATTTAAGTGTGGCACTTGTGCTCTCTGACACTGTCTTTTTTATCAGAAGCGGGCTGATATTTGATACTGTGTTTCCCTTTGAGTCAGTAATCTTTGTCACTACATGTGGCTGGTAGTAATTGCCGCCATTTATTAATGAAGAAAATGCACTTGCCATCTGAACCATTGTACAGTTATAGTTCTGTCCGAAACTGTTTGTTGCAAGGTCGACTGTTTTCATATCCTCCAGCTTATAAACCAGAGAAGATGTATTTGCTTCACCCGGTAAATCTATGCCTGTCTTCTGTCCAAAGCCAAAGATTGACTGATAATTAACAAAGTTCTCAGCTCCTATCAGATATGACATCTGCATCAAGGCATCATTACAGGAATCCATAAGGGCTTTTTCAACTGTCTCTATACCATGACCAGACCTGTTTACACACCTGATTCTGTAATCTGCTATAGTCTCTCCTCCATCACAGAGAAAGGTCATATCAGTTGTCACTGTACCAGTCTCAAGTCCTGCCGCCACTGTAAATGGCTTCTGCACAGAACCAGGCTCATAGGTTGCAGTAACACAATAGTTCTGCCAGAGGGCATTGAGTATATTCATCTGCGTATCATCATCCATATTTGCAAGCTCGTCCTCTGTATACATAGATGATAAGTCTCTTGGATTATTAAGGTCAAAGGTCGGATAGTCTGCCATGGCTATTATCTCACCATTGTTTGGATTCATGATAAGCACTGCTATATTTTCTGCTCCGTCCCCTGCCCTGTAGTTATCCTTGTAAGTGTCGCTGAATTCCTTGATTTTTTCCTCCACTATAGACTGGACATTTGCATCTATTGATGTAATCAGAGTATCTCCATCCTGTGGTGATACAATATTTTTTTCAAAATCATTGTCTGAGTTCAAATAACCATACTCTCGCCCGTTGACACCATTTAAGGTGTCATTGTAGTAGTTCTCAAGTCCTGTCGTACCTACATTTCCTGCTGAAGTAAATCCTATGAGGGAGCTTGCCAGAGTGCCAAATGGGTACTCTCTCTGGTACTCGGTCTCAAACCATACACCCTTTATGTAAGGGTTGACCTTGTTGCCCTTCTCGTCAACCGCGTCCTGCATTTCTACAAAAGGCTGGATTGTGTCGTAGGACAGCTTCTTTTCAAGCTTTATATACTTGCTGTCCTTTTTATCCTTTGCGTATCCATTTAATGTCTCTCTGTCGAGGTCTGGAAAGCACTCTACCAATGCATCAATAGTCGGCTCAATGTATTTCTCGTCACTGGTCATGACAGAACAGTCAAGGATTACATTGTATACCGCCACGCTGGTTGCCAGCACTGTGCCCTTGGAATCAACTATCTCGCCTCTCTGGAATGGCAAGGTCACACTGTCATATGATTGCAGTGACAATACCTTTTTGGTATATGCTTCACCGCTTGTATACTCAATGTACATGAGCCTGCCAATTAATCCTACAAGACACAAAACGAGCAGGGAAAATAAAACCATAAGCTTCATTTTCATTTTCCTGCTCATCTTTATCTTGGGTCTTTTTCTTTTTCGTGTCTCTTGTCTTGCTGCCACTATATTTCTCCTGCTTATTCTGGAATGTCGCTATACTGATCCATATAATTATTGTTTTCTACTGAATAGTATACCACTTGATCCTCAGATGCGTAAGTCATACCGAGCTGATTCATTGCAACATCCTTTATGTAATTGAGATCTACTGAATTAGTAATCTCCTTGTATCTCGCATTGTTATCTGACTGAAGATCCTCAATCTGGCTCTGGAGAGCTGCTACATTCTTCATCTTCTGTGTTACAGATGACTGTGTCTGAATGAGTGATACAGCGGAAAATGCACTTGCTGCGACACATATAGACAGGAAAAATACATAGCCCCTGCTCATTCCAAATGCGCGTTCTCTGTTTCTTCTGGCTGCATTTCTTCTGTTTTTCTCACGTCTTACACGCTCTATCTCCTCACGGCTTCTTCTCTCTGGGCGTATAGGCTGTGCTTCTTCTAACTCTCTTACTGTATTTCCATTTATATAATATGTCTTACTCATTGTTGAACTCCTTTTCAAACACTCGAAGCTTTGCACTCTTTGAACGGCTGTTTACTTCAAGCTCCTCCTCCGAAGGAAGTATTGGTTTTCTGGTTACCACATGTCCCTTTGATTTATTTCCACATACACATACTGGGAAATTGCTAGGACATGTACATGGGTTTTCATTCTTTTTAAAATTCGATTTTACTATTCTGTCCTCTAATGAATGGAAGGTTATGATACATATTCTTCCCTTGTCATTCAAAAGGTCTATCATATCATCCAGATTGTCCTGTAATACATCAAGCTCATGGTTTAACTCAATTCTGATTGCCTGATATGTACGCTTTGAAGGATGTCCTCCTGTTGCCCTGACCTTTGATGGAATAGAGGCTTTTATTATCTCGTTAAGCTCTCCTGTTGTCTCAATAGGCTTTATCTGTCTTGCCTGCACAATGTGCTTTGCGATATTTTTAGCAAATCTGTCCTCACCGTAATCTCTGATGATTCTGAACAAGTCCATCTCACTGTAATCATTTACTATGTCCTTTGCTGTGAGGGCTTGTCTGTCATCCATTCTCATATCAAGCGGAGCATCCTCCACTCTGTAGGTGAACCCTCTCTCCGGTGTGTCAAGCTGGAATGAGGAAACGCCAAGGTCAAGTATAATTCCGTCAACCCTGTCAATTCCTAGTCCATGAATCACGTTTTTCATATCAGAGTAATTGCTGCGCACAATAGTAACTCTGTCCTTGTAGTCCTTTAAACGTTCACTGGCTGCGGCTATTGCATCTGAATCCTGGTCTATTCCGATAAGTCTTCCCTTGTCAGAAAGTCTCTTGCAGATTTCTATTGAATGACCTGCTCCTCCAAGTGTTCCATCAACATAGATTCCGTCAGGCTTAATATTTAATTCTCTGATTGTCTCATCCCTCAGTACGGAATAATGTTTGAATTCCACTTTTTAGTCTCCTTTAAATAAACTAGATTCCTATTCCAAGCTCTGCCATATGCTCAGCTATCTCATCCATATCGTCATAATCTGTATTTTCAAGGTATCTGTCCTTGCTCCAGATTTCTACTCTGCTGTATACTCCCACCGAAACAATGTCCTTGTCTATTCCGGCATATTCTCTCAGGTTTGCTGGAAGAAGAATACGTCCCTGCTTGTCCACTTCACAGTTTGCTGCTCCTGCAAAGAAAAATCTCAGGAATTTTCTTGCGTCCTTAGATGTCAATGGTTTCTCACGAAGGCTTTCCTCAATACGATGCCACTCTTCATTGGAATATACGAACAAGCATCCATCCAGTCCCTTTGTCACAACAAATTCATTTCCAAGCTGTTCTCTGAATTTTGATGGGACAATCAATCTGCCTTTTGCATCAACTGAATGATTATACTCGCCCATGAACATGGCATCTGTACCTCCTTCCCTCTATAAATGATATTGTGGCTTCCACCACTTCCCACCACTTATATGGGTTTTGGCACCACTTTCCTCCACTTACGTTATATAATACTCTCTAGCCCTCATAAAATCAAGGGTTTTGGGCAAAAAAATAACGCAAAGCCATAAAACTTTGCGTTACATTTCATATATTTTTTTGTGAAATATGGTTATTCTGTGGTGGAAAGTGGTGGATTTTGTTTTCTGGCTCTCACCTCTCCCACAATCACCCATACAAGAGATATTACAACCAGCAAAATTGCCACAAGCTGTGATACAGGATAGTTCACAACCGGAAGCAGAAGCTGGTCTGTCCTAAGTCCCTCTATCCAGAATCTGCCTATGCCATAGCCAGACAGATACCAGAGAAATACCTCCCCGTCAAACTTTTTGTGTCTGAAAAATATAAGGAGCAAAATCAAAAGCCCCAGATTCCATAGCGATTCGTACAGGAAGGTCGGGTGTACCTGGATATAGCTGATTCCATCCACCTCTACTACATTTTGAAGCAGCTCCTGCGTGCAGTCAGAGCTTCTGACAGCAGAGAGTGGCAGCTGCATGGCAAACAAACCGTCAGTATATCCTCCAAAGGCTTCCCTGTTAAAGAAATTGCCCCATCTACCGATAATCTGTCCCAGCACAAGTCCAAGCCCTGCGGTATCGCACAGCATACCAAACTTTATTTTCTTTACTCTTGCAAAGATAAAGGTCGTGATTATGGCTGCTATGACGCCTCCATATATAG
>CAVFAM010000256.1:0-2838 GCA_963620375.1 Bacteroidaceae bacterium | reverse complement strand
CACCGGGAGTGGTGGATGTGAGCAGGACAAGGAGGATGAACAATAAGCTTGCCCAGCTGACAGAAAAGCTGTCTATTCATTCTGTCACAAATATAAGCCACGACAGCAACAGGATAGAGTGGATTATGAGTGGCAGGCTTGATATATGCTACAAGAAATTAATTCGACATTTAATAAAGGATAGGCGTAAGATAGACTATAATATTATATATATAAGCCATGCTGCAATATCCCTTGACAGCCAGAAGCAGATTATGGAAGAGATTAAGCAGAGGGGCAGATTCCAGAATGTATTGGTGGAATGCTGCTCGGTATCCAATGCGTGCTATGCGGGGCTTGGAACTATTGCGGTGGCATATCTTAAATATTAAAATATGAAAAGGAAAAGAGTAATTAGCAATGCATGATGAATTAACACAGAATGACATAAAGAAAATGGAGGAGGAAATTGAGTACAGAAAGCTTGTAGTCAGAAAGGAGGCACTTGAGGATGTAAAGGTAGCGAGAGCCCAGGGAGATTTGAGTGAGAATTTTGAGTACAAGGCAGCCAAGCAGTTTAAGAACCAGAATGAGAGCAGAATAAGATATCTTGAAAAAATGGTAAAGACTGCTGTGATTATATCAGACGAGTCAAAGGCTGATGAAGTCGGCATGTTTAACACTGTGGATGTGTATTTCGAGGATGATGATGAGACAGAAACCTACAAGATAGTAACCACAGTAAGAGGAAATTCCCTCAAAAACCTGATTAGCAAGGAGTCACCTCTGGGAGCAGCAATCTATGGTCACAAGGTTGGTGACAGGTGCGAGGTAAAGGTCAGGGATGACTATTCGTATTTTGTGGTGATTAAAAAAATTGAGAATACGGTTGATGATGGAAGCGACGAGCTGAGAAAGTTTTAGAAAGAGGATTGTTTGATGGCTAAGAAGAATCTTGCTGGACAAATAAATATGTTTGATGTATTCAGGGAGCTGGAGAACAGTGCAGAGACGGCTGGTGATGTGGAGATGGTGTCGCTGATGCCGGAGGCTGAGACCGTAGCGGATTATGAAGCTGATGGAAGCACTGTGACAACAGCTATGGATGCCCTGATTGTAAGTGAACATGCTATTGCTGAGAACACTATGACAGACAAGCTTGATGCTGAGACAGAAGCTGAGCCTGTGATACATAAGAAACAGCTCCATGGAAAAGATGGATATAGTGCATCTGACATAGCCATGCACAGGGAAAAGCTGGATGCAGATGGCAATATAGTTGCAGAGATTTCCTATATCAACTATAATAAAGTTCTCATAAGACGAAAGGGATATGAGGACATATTAAAAGCATTTGACAGCTCATATGATGCTGTGGACTATTATGTGGCAAATATGAAGCTTGATGATTTTTAAACATACATATACGGAGGAATGAAAATGGACGAGATTAATAAAAAGACTAAGAAGAAACCAGACCCAATAATGCTTGTCTGCCTTGTGATAGGAATAGCTCTTATTATTTTTGCAGTAGTGAAGCTGGTATCTATCTGGCAGGGCTATAAGGTGTCGGAGGATGAGTATAAGCAGGTTCAGAATACATATGTGAGTGTAAATAAGGATGCTGTAATCAGTGATGACAGTGATGGCATAAAGTGGTATGAGCTTGCAAGCGTGGATGTAAAGGGGCTTAAGGAGCAGAATCCTGATGTCTGCGGATATATTATGTTTGAAAATGAGGACATAAGCTATCCTGTTTTACATGCTTCAGACAATGACTACTATCTGCATAGAACCATTGACAAGACAGAGGCAAAGGCTGGATCTATCTTTATGGAGTGTGCCAATGATTCCGACTTTCAGGATTCCCATACTATTATATATGGTCACAATATGAAAAATCTGAGCATGTTTGGTAAGCTCAGATACTACAGGACTGACAAGGATTATTATGATGACCACCAGTACTTCCAGATTTTTGTGGATGATGCAGTGTACAGGTATCAGGTATATGCCTACAAGGTTGTGGAGGATGGAGCTTACATTTACACCACCTATTATGATGGCAGTGATGAGTTTGCGGAGTTTGCAAACAAGATTGGCGCAGACTCAGGCAGGGATACAGGAATTGAGATTAATCCAGATGACAAGATAATCACCCTGTCTACATGTACTGGAAATGATGAGGAAAGATTTGTTGTGACTGCTGTGCGTGTGGACGAGCATCACTTTGATGATGAGGCAGTTACATCAACAGAAGGAGAGTAATAGAATGAGCAAGGAACAGTCATTAATGTATGAAATACGTGACATGCTAAAGGAGACCAGGGCTGGCAGGCTGAAATGGAAGCTGATATGCCAGACTACTGAGTATAATGATGAGAGTACAAAGCCTACTACAGTCGAGGATGATATAACATGGACAGTTGATGAGTGCTATGTGTCCTATGAATGTGAGTACAAGGGAGAGACATTTCTCATGGTCAGCTATGAGATGATTCATACAGCAGGAGATAAGAAAAATACGACAAATCTTGTATTCCTCCCACCGCTGGGGGTCAGATATTTTGATATCAATGTCCTCATGCCTTATGCTGTGGAGGCTGACAGCGTGCTTATATATGAGGTTAACCAGCTATGGCTGACACTGCTTGATATGTATAAGAAGCATAGTGAAAATGTAGAACTGGATGAGAGCCCGAGAGAGCTTGTGATTGAATAGGAAAAAACAAAGAGTCATCTCAGATGAATGAGGTGATTCTTTTTTATTGTCATTTTTTTAAAAATCTTTAATAATTTTTCAAAAAGGTCAAAAAAGCAACGTTTAGGCAACATTGCCTTGCTACAATATAACTATTA
>CAVFAM010000255.1:0-2211 GCA_963620375.1 Bacteroidaceae bacterium | reverse complement strand
CCTGTCCTTTCATGACTGGTTCATATGTTACTATAATAATAGCCTTTTCATGGGTTTAATGCAAATACTTTTTATATTTGAAAAAATAATGAAAAAAATTGTCACTAGCGGATTTTCTCCATATATATAAATTAAAAACACGTCTCACTGATATGCTCTATGATATTCTGTACTTCTTCCTCTGTGAGCTCTTCCATCCACTCATTTTCTTCTTTGCCATCAGCAGGAATACCTACTTTCCTGACTATTATTTCGCCAAATTTATCGTCCCAGGTGGCACCAATCTCAAGCTCATAGTAATACTTGTCCTTTGTCTCCTCCATAGTATAGTAAAAGTCTGGTGTAGTGGTCATATCCCTATTCTCCCACTCTGGTATAAAGATGTGGTTTTCTTCGCTTCTGTAGCTTAATTCAAATTCCATGGGGTCTCCTTTTCTAAAATTCTAAAGAAAATGCATTTTCTGGCTTATTTTAGTATCTAAATCAATTATTTTCACTTTAAAAATCCAAAAATGCGCAAATCACTGAATTTATTTGCTAACTATAATACCATATCTGCCAATCATGTGCTATGATATTGCGTAATAAAATATGTATTGCCATGGAATTGTATTATCATGTGCCATGCGCATGATTACTGATATTCTATAAATTATAATATCCAAGGAGGATTAGCATGAGCGTTCAGGATACACTTGATTTACTATACAAAAAGGCAAAGGAAGATGACTCCCTTCGCCAAAAACTCCTGTCCACAAGGGGTCAGGATAATTATGTTAAAAAATTCTGCCAGATTAGCACCGAGGCTGGCTGCCCTATAAGCGCCTTTGACCTCATCATGGCTGGAGAGGAATCCTATGCTGCCATGAGACGAAGCACCAATGGAGGCGGTGAGAACTCACCTCTGCTGCAGGGTGAGGATGATCTGTATGAGATGTTTTTGATTGAGCTGGAGGGATAATATATCCTCCTTCATTGCTTTTTCCTGATTTTATTCAGCCACAGCAATATTCACCAGGCGGTCAGCCACATCTTCTACCAAAAGAAAAGCACTTTCCGCCTTTTCACTCACAAGCTTCTGACTTCTTCCCTGCTCTACCACATGCCCTGTCTGTTCCCGCAAGTTTGAAACAAGCTCCTGCATTCGTTCTGAAGTGTCACCAAGCTTATGGGCAAATTTTTCTGTCTCCTCACAGGCACTCAAAACCTGCATAGCCATCTCTTTTGACATAGTCTGCATTTTACCAATCTGCTCTGCCTCCTGCCTTGCACCTGAAATTTGGGAAAGTCCATCTTCAATCGATGTCACATTCTTTTTGTTTGCAGCCTGTACTTTTTCTAGTAACTCTCCTATGTTTTCTATAATCCCTTTGATTGACTCACTGGCAGTCTTGGAATTTTCCGCAAGTACCCTGACTTCTTCTGCCACAACTGCAAAACCTTTTCCCTGCTCACCGGCTCTTGCAGCTTCAATACTTGCATTAAGTGCCAGCAAGTTGGTCTGGGATGTAATATGTCCTATAGTCTGTGCAAACTCCGATACTTCGCTCATGGCAGTCTGCAAACACTCAATAGAGTTTTCTGTATCTGTGGCTGTTTCACGCATTTTTTCCATGCTTGTTGCGGTGTCCGACATATATGTAATGTATTCTTCCAATTTCTCACAAGTATCGCCGGCAATCACTGCCATCTGGCTGCTCTGCTCCCTGATATTCTCAGCATTGGCAAGTGCAGTTTTGGTTTCCTGGTTCAATTCTACCGCCAACTGCTCATTTCCATCGCAATCTAACAGAGTCTGCTCCGCAGCAAGTGTAATCTGTTCATTAGTACTTCTAAACTCAGCTATATTTTCCTTGAAACTGACCGTTTCCGCTCTTAGTTCCGTAGATGCCTGATTGCACTCGTCAACAAGGACTGCCACTTTTTGTGTATTATTTAGGTTTTCTAACACTTTTCTCGCACTCTCTGCAATTTTTACACATACAAATGTCATAAAAATATTTTCGATTAAAAATCCGGCACTTCGACTTACAAACCATGTGAAATTTGTGTCAAACTCCACTTGTTTTACCCCCTGTGAACGCAAAAACAGAGAAATCACCAAAAAGATATAACTAAAAACAGATGTCTGCAAAGTCAATTTCTTATCATAGTAAAATATGCTAAATACCATGGGAAGCGCATATGTCATGTATATGCCTACAGCAGCAT
>CAVFAM010000254.1:0-4429 GCA_963620375.1 Bacteroidaceae bacterium | reverse complement strand
TGCTGTCCTTGTATACATCCATAAGGCTTCTTGGCGTATACTGCTCAGAAAGCTGATAGGACTCAATTATAGTCACTCTTAAATTCTTGCCGTTAAATATCTGGCTTTCAATCGCATTTTCCAGCTTCCAGATATTTTTCTTAAAAATAAGCCTTCTGGCACACAAATAAATGCGAATATGATCATGCTCATGATTCGCACTTATTTTGGTAACCTCTGCATCATTCAAAAGGTCGTATATTTCGTTATCCAGTTTTAAAGTAGGAAAAACTTCTTTAAAAGATTTTGCCAAAATTTATTCACTCCAATTATCCAACTCGTACTTAAGCGCCTCTAACAATTCATCCTCTGGCACCTTCTTATAGACCTCACCATGCTTGATGATAAGCCCCTCACCTATTCCACCTGCAATACCGATATCAGCTTCCTTTGCCTCTCCCGGCCCGTTTACTACACATCCCATCACGGCAACCTTGATGTCAAGGGGATAGCCTGCTACCATTGTCTCCACCTTGTTTGCAAGTCCGATTAAGTCAATCTTGGTTCTGCCACAGGTTGGGCAGGATACCACTTCTATTCCACCCTTTCTAAGTCCCAGAGTCCTTAAAATAAGCTTTGCAGACTTAATCTCCTCAAGCGGGTCTCCTGTGAGTGATACCCTGATTGTATCGCCAATGCCCTGACTTAAGATAAGTCCAAGTCCTATTGCAGACTTGATATTGCCGCTAATCAGGGTACCCGCTTCTGTGATTCCCACATGAAGCGGATGGTCAGTCTTTTGTGAAATAAGCTCATGCGCCTTGACACACATAAGTACATCCGATGACTTGATACTGATTACCAGATTATCATAGCCCATATCCTCTATCAGATGCACCTTATCCAGCGCACTCTCTACTATTCCCTCAGCAGTTACACCACCGTATTTTTCTACAAGATTTTTCTCGAGGGAGCCACTGTTAACGCCTACACGGATTGGAATATTTCTCTCCTTTGCCACATCAACCACAGCCTTAACTCTCTCTGCTGAACCGATATTTCCCGGATTAATTCTGATTTTATCAGCGCCGTTTTCCATGGCTGCGATGGCAAGCTTATAGTCAAAATGTATATCTGCCACAAGTGGAATGGATATATAAGGCTTAATATCCTTTATTGCCTGGGCTGCCTCCATGGTAGGAACAGCGCAACGGATAATATCACAGCCTGCATCTGTCAGGGCATTAATCTGTGCCACTGTTGCTGCCACATCCTCCGTCTTTGTGTTTGTCATAGACTGTATGAGTATAGGATTGCCTCCGCCTATGACCTTATTTCCAATACTTACTTCACGTGTCTTCATATGTTACAGCTCCTAAATAAAAATCTTTTTTATATCATTAAACATAACAACAAACATCAGTAAAAATAAAAGAATAATGCCCACAAGGTGTACATAGCCCTCTTTCTCAGGGTCAATCTTCTTTCTCCTGATTACTTCAACTATAAGGAATACCAGTCTTCCTCCGTCAAGTGCCGGCAAAGGAAGTAAATTCATCACACCAAGGTTTGCGGATAAAAGTATTCCCCAGTTCAGCATATTAAGGAAGGCGTAGTAATAGCCGGAGCTTGATACGCTCTCATCATAGGTCTGCCCTATATTCTGGACAATTCCCACAGGTCCGCTTAAGTCATTTACCCCAAACCTGCCTGTAAATAAGAGCTTAAGGCTCTCAACTGTGCTGTATATCCAGTATTTGACCTCATAGGCACTGTAAAGCAGAGCTGTGCCTACATTTGCCTTAGTGTACTGTCCTGTCCCTATAAAGCCATAGAGATACCTCTGGCTCTCCTCATCATAGACAGGAACCAGGGTAGTCGTTTTTTTCTCCCCATCACGGAGATATGTGACCTCAACAGACTCACCATAATGGATTGTTGAATAAAGACCTATTTCCTTATAAAAGTGAACATTATATCCGTCCATCTTTAAAATCACATCGCCAGCCTGCATACCAGCCTGCTCTGCGGCATACCCCTCCATCACATCACTGAGCTTTGCCTCATCATATCCCAGAGACATAATGATGATAAATGAAAAAATAAATGCCATTATAAAATTAAAAAATGGTCCTGCAAAGACAACACTTATTCTCGCCCACACCGACTTGTTGTTAAAGGCTCTGTCGTCAGAGGAATCGCCATCCTCTCCCTCCATCACACAGGCACCGCCAAAAGGCAGAAGCTTAATTGAGTATCTCGTCTCACCCTTATCAAAGCCCACAATGGTAGGTCCAAGTCCAAGACAGAATTCATTTACCCTTATGCCATTTGCCTTAGCCAGCAGGAAATGCCCCAGCTCATGAAATATAACGATAACACTAAATAAAATAATTGCAATAATAATACTAACCAGACTCAATTTACCACCTACTATTTATAAAATCATACACACCCTGCTCGGTTGCAAGTATCTGCTCAACATCAGGCTTCTCAATAAAAGCACAATTGTTCATTGATGCTTCGATTATTTCTGTAATTTGCAGATATGATATTTTTCTGTCAAGAAACATTGCCACTGCCTTTTCATTGGCTGCGTTAAAGGCTGTAGTCATATTACCACCCTTACGGCCAGCCTCCATGGCAAGCTTAAGCCCTGTAAAAGTGTCTGTATCCGGCTTCTCAAAGGTCATGCTGCCAAGCTCAAATAAATCCAGCTTTTTGCCTGACAGGGTACGCCTGTCTGGATAATACAGGGCATACTGGATTGGCAGTCTCATGTCAGCTGTTCCCAACTGGGCTATCACAGCCCCATCCTCGTACTCTACAGCAGAATGGATTACGCTCTGAGGGTGAACCACAACACATATCTGGTCTAAATCAACCCCAAAGAGCCACTTGGCCTCTATCACCTCTAAGCCCTTATTTACCAGTGTAGAGGAATCTATGGTAATCTTCCTGCCCATTGACCAGTTAGGGTGCTTTAGGGCATCCTCTACCTGAATATTTTTTAATTCATCCAGCTTCCTGCCTCTGAAGGGCCCGCCGGATGCAGTTAGAAGTATTCTGTTTATCCTGTTGTTTTCATTGCCCTGTAAGGACTGGAAAATAGCACTGTGCTCGCTGTCTACCGGCAGGATTTTAACTCCATGCTCCCTTGCAAGAGGCATAATTATATGTCCCGCAGTAACCAGTGTCTCTTTATTTGCCAGCGCAATATCCTTATGTGCCTTTATCGCCTCAATAGTTGGTCTTATGCCAAGCATGCCCACAATGGCAGTTACCAGGATTTGAGCCTCCTCAATGGTTGAAACCTCAATCAGTCCATCCATTCCATATGACACCTTAACATCCATATCAGAAAGGGCTGTCTTTAAGGCTTTTGCATCCTCCTCGTCCCATACGCTGACTAACTTTGGTTTAAACTCTCTAACCTGCTTTTCTATAAGGCCGATATTTCTCCCACAGGACAAGGCAACTACATCTATATCGCCATGCTCCCTTACCACATCAAGAGTCTGGGTTCCTATTGACCCTGTCGAGCCGAGAATAGCAATTTTTTTCATAGCCTACCTCCATTTATATCCAATGAGCAGCAAGATAAAATATAATAGGTGCTGTTATAATCATACTGTCAAATCTGTCAAGGATACCGCCGTGTCCCGGTATGAGCCTGCCATAATCCTTGATATCATAATTACGTTTGATTGCAGACGCTGTCAAATCACCTATCATAGATATAAGTCCGCCTATTGCTGATATTACAGCTAAAATAAGAATTTCCTGTGAAGAAATTTCCATCTGGTTTTTGAAAATAACTGCATAAAGTGCAGTGAGGAGAAATGCTCCTGCCACTCCACCTACTGCTCCCTCTATAGATTTATTAGGCGAAAGCTTCGGCGACATCTTATGGTTTCCAAAAGCCTTGCCCCAGAGCTTGCCTACGCAGTAGGCACAGGTATCGCAGCCCCATGAGCATAAGAATACAAGCCATACCAGATATGCACCTCTGTCTAACATTCTAATCTGATAAATATATGAAAGCATGATGCCCACATAAAAGAGTCCAAAAAATGTACCAAATAACTGGTACGCCTCAAATTTGGGATAGCTAAGCACATATACAAACATCAGAACAATCACATACAGCATAACCAAAATCATGATATCTGGTATAAAGTGCCATTCCAGATTACAGTAATATATGATTGCAGTTAAATATGCAACAATTGCCATCAGGGATTTTTCAATCTTAAGAACCCTGTATAATTCAAACATTCCTATAAGAGAAATCGCAAGCATTGCTGTGAGCAGTACCTCGTTTCCCATAACCATAAGCACTATTGCTACAGCAACAAGTACTATTCCGCTTATTAATCTAGTCTTGAACATCTTTTTCCTCCACTATTCCTGGTCGTTTAATGCGCCAAAACGGCGGTCTCTTTTATTA
>CAVFAM010000253.1:0-5710 GCA_963620375.1 Bacteroidaceae bacterium | reverse complement strand
TCTGTTGTCAGATGGTGCATACCATTTAAGCCCTCATTGTAGACTCTGTAGATTGATACATCTCCTGCTGAGTAGAAAAGTGGCTCATTGTTGTTGTCTACAGTCCACGCTGTATTATCCATGGATGTAAGCACCCTAATCTCATTTAAGTCCGTGGTATACAGATGGTTGCAGAGTACGTTGTTGTAGAGACGATATACCGGTGTACCCTCGTTTGCTGAGTACCAGGCTACTCCCTCATATCCCCAGCCATATGAGGCATAGAGTGTGTCTCTCTCGTTTGCGTCTGTGGTGTACAAATGCTCTCCATTATCTGGATTGTAGAGCCTGTAGATTGGCGTATTCTCTGTTGTCTCTGCCTTTGCTGTCTGCGGACACACTGCCCCCATTACTACCGTAGATACAGCAAGTGCTAATGCTGCAAATTTTTTAAACCTCTTCTTCATACATTCTTCTCCTGTTTTGTATTTATTTTGGCAACTTTTGCATTGCATTTCTATTATATCTATTAAGTTTTCAATGTGCAATTAATACTTATAATTTGGGAAATTGCATGACGATTGTGTCATTTAAAGTAAAAAAGAAAGATAGATTATATATACACCTTATATTTATAAAATGCAAGAGAAAATTGTAGCAGGGTGCATTTTATCCATGCACCCTGCTTAATATCAATTAATTATTTCTTTTTTCAGCTGCTCAAACTCTTCCTGCTGTAACAGCCCCTGCTCATATAGATGGGATAGTTCTGTTAATTTGCTAACCTTGTCCGTATTCACATTCGCCTGACTTACATTCACGCTCTGCGTGCCAGAAATTCTGTCATTCTGCACGATACTTAAATCTCTGTAAAAATCTTTTATTTCCTGCTTTCCAAGCTCGCATACCAGAAAATTAACAGTCAGCCCATTCATTTCTATACATACTGTGGTTCGTTTTACAAGCAACGCCTGCGCAATATAATATACTGTTATTATGAGGGCTGCTATTATTGCAAAAAAGCCTCCAAATTCTGCTATCCGCCCCTTAGGAACAACACTCCACGCATCATAGGATTTTATCATATCCTCATGTCTTACCAGCCATGCAAACACCTTTATCTGCCTGGTCATAACAAGCATTGATATAATTCCAAGCACAAACATTCCAAATCTATGCAGGGTTCCAACCTTTATACCTTTCATTTCTGTAATCGGTATTCTATGCTGGATATTAGACTTAAACGAAAATATACCCTTTTTCTGCCATACCTTACCCACAAAATAAAATGCCTTATCAGACATTATACAAAATCCTACATTGTTGATATTGCTATTCAGAAGTGTCTGTGCGTTTCTCTTTCCTAATACTGCCACAACATTTTCATTCCTGTTAGTAACAAACTTTCTTAACTGGCTTTTCAAATTATCGTAGTTAATGTCCCATTTACTATCATCCAATGGTGTGTCCTTTAATTTTTTGGTATTAGTTGCAATTCCTATCACAAGAACAAGCAGTAAAACAGCCCACAAAACATATGTAGCTGTTACATAAAATTGTATCACTACTTATTATCCTCCTGACTGTCGTCCGTAAATAAGTCCATATTCATTGTATCTCTCTTATTTTTTCTTATGACAGATACTCCAACTGCGGCTACGATTAACAAAACAACAATAAGAACTATTAACGCAAAAGGCGTAACATTTATTCCCATTTTCATTTCCTCCTATGTCTTTCTGTAGTATTTTCCTACTTTTAGTCAAATTATACTACTTGTAGTTGTGTTTTGCAACCAAATGTATGATTTGATTTTATAAACTACTCCCATGAGGAGGTTTTCTACATGATAAACGATTTAGGTAAACGCTTAAAAATTGCCCGTATAAACTCCAACTTATCAAGAAGGCAGGTTGCCGAGCGTGTGGATGTTTCAGAAAGTGCTATAGGTTTGTATGAAACAGAAGTCCGCCAGCCATCTCTGCGCATTTTGATTAAGCTGGCATACTTATATAATGTTACTACTGATTATCTGCTGGGCTGCGAATCCGACAACAACTGTTCTCTTTCACTGACAGGCTTAACCGCCCAACAAATTGAAGCTCTTAACCTGACTGCAAGATGTTTTCGCAGTCAAAATATATAGACCAGCCGAACCTTCCACTGGCAGCTTCTCTGGATACATGACAGCAATCAAAACCACCGGCTCAGCCGGTGGTTTGTTCACGCCCTATAAGTGCTCGTTACCGGCGTTTGAGTCTAAAGACTCATCGAATGGGTTCGCCAGCCGCAAAACATTCATCTACCGAGCCCCATGGGCTCTAATTAATGGTTTGCTTTTACTGGCTCACCCGTAAACGGGTCAACATACTCTTTTATCGTCATTTGGTCATATTCTAAATCTTCCTTTAATTGATTTTGAATATATTCTTGTATTTTCTTTGCATTCTTACCAACTGTATCAACGTAGTAGCCTCTGCACCAAAAATGTCTATTTCCAAATTTATATTTTAAATTTGCATGTCTTTCAAATATCATCAGCGTACTCTTTCCCCTTTAGATACCCCACAAAACTTGAAACACTTATGCTCGGTGGAATTTCTACAAGCATATGTACATGGTCTGGGCACATTTCTGCTTCTACTATCTTTACACCTTTTCGTTTACATAATGCACTTAAGATATTTGCTATATCTTGCTTCAACTTACCATTCCCTATCTGAAAAGTCAAAAGCCTTCTGTACAACATACGGAATATATGTATTCAAATATTTCTGTTCTGTAAATTCATTTACTATATTAGACTGCGCTAATATAGTAAAATATTGAAAAACAACATCATTTCTAATAAATGGAATCATATGATGCACATCCATAATCATTACAATTTCTATCGCCTGCATACAAAACTGCACTACAAGTAAATAAAACAATTGCGCTTCATTTAAATTATTCATAATAGGCATAATATGACCATTAGATTTTAAGTAGTTAGTACACCTGTCTCTTAATGGCATCTTAACATCTTCCAGACCATCAAATATTATTTGCTCTTTTATCTGTGGCAATAAATTATTTTCAATGTCTTCGAATGTCTTATTATTTTCATAAAAGTCCTTAACCCCGTCATATTTTGTCGAAAACATTGAAAGAATCATGTTTTCAGAAGCTTTTGATAAAACTGAATGATATTCATCTCCGTCATTAAATGCAATATATTCTATCGGCAAAATATAAAAGTCATCTGTATACTTTCTAAGCAAAAGCAATACATCTTGAATACATTCCTTCACATATTCATTTGTATACTCAAAATTAATTTCATCTTCTTTACCATTATAGAATATCGCCATTTTTAACAATGGTTCATTGACCAGTCTAATCTTCCCCACCAAAACATATTCGTAATGTCCATTGTTCCCAATATCTAACCGAACCGCTCCTGCAAGAAAAGCCACTCTATCATCTTCCGTAATATGAGAGATAAAGTATTCTATACTTTTGTGATTTCGATACCAGAACATTTTTACATCACCTATAAGCTTTTTGTAGTCTGCAATAGTAAAATTTTCAATTTTATCTTCATATTTTTCAAGCAAAATCTTATATTCATTCATTATTCGCTTTATAGATTTTAATTCAATCATAAATAAATATTCCTCTTAAATCCAGCTATATGTAATAAAATTCTGGAAGTTCTATATAAGTTGCAATGACAGCAAAAGTCTTTTTCATAACCATTTCACAATCACTAAGTACGCTACGTAAATTCTGTTCTGTATGATAATCTGGAACACAATGATATGTATGTGCCGGATTATCACAAATTAACATAGAAGATTCTCTAACTGCACCCCAAATGCCATGTGCAAAATTGGTGGTATATTCATAATAAACTTCGTATAATTCATCTTCTCCACACTTTTGAAATTTAGTTCTAACACCTGTTTTATCAAAATAACCAACACTCATATTGACAAAAGCTTCATCCATATCCTCATTCACCATTAATTCCATTAATTTTTCATCGAGCTGTGAATCATCTGAAACAGAATATTTTCCCTCTCGTAATTTTGACATTACTAACTTATACTTACCATTACCATATGCTTTAAACCTTTCATAAATATCTGACACTTCACCTTCCTGATGCATCATATATTTTAAATTGATGTATGTCTCCAACATTGTTCTAAACATAATTCTTCCGCCAATACCATTCTGCATCTGTTTTTCCACAATTTCTTGATATATCTTATAAATATAACAAGTCATCCCCATAATTACAGCATATTTACTTTCCATCTTCTTATCTTCGTTATTAGCAAAAAAATATTCCATTGTTTGCTTTGCAATTTTATAATAGTCCATTGATTCCTCCTTATCCCATACTATTGCCAAAGGATTACATTCTGAAATCTCTCCCAATACTTTCCATATTTCCTTAGAAAATTCTTTGCTGCAATCTAAATTGCACAAACCTTGAAAGGACGACCTAATAATAGGCCTATAAGCTCTCATAACCTCATCCTTATGATCGTGTTTGTAATACTCAGACAATGCAGTAGGAAGTATATCTATTTCACTAGAAATATGTAGTTTACCATTCAGTACATAAAACCAATCAACTATAAAACATATATCGGTGCTTAATTCATCGTGAAAGCTATTAGTTTCCTTAGCGATATCTAAAAGTTCTGAAATATTATCGTCAATACTCATAGAGAAATTATAAAAAAAATCATAAAACGTTTCATTTATATCCGGGGTAATCACCACTGTTAAAGGCAACAATATATTTCTCTCTACATATCTTGTTACAATTGACCAATATTTCTTTTGTTTCTCCTCGGATAGCTTGAAAATTTTTGAAAGCTGTGGAACTGCTATGTCATTGTGTTTTAAATCTTCAATGATAAGATATAAATTTTCAAGACCTTTTTTTCTTCCTATTTTTTTACAATCAATCCTATCCAAAGAAATTCTGGTAACCAGCACTTGACCCAGCTGGAAAGAGATAATGTCGCTCCTAATCCACTTGGAGCTGTATATGGCGTATAAAATGTGTCACCTTGTTTTATGTGCTTTGATAATTCAATTTTATCCACGTCTCTGTCCTTTCCTACTTTATGGATTTAGAACTCTCGTAGGTGCTCCAAATGAAATCTACAAACGAGGTACTGTCTCCAACATCCATTTTTTCATTCCAAATTGCTTCTTCCACAACCTTCACACACTCATCTGTACGTTTCTTTATATCTTCACCCCAGAACCGGATTACAGTCCAGCCCTCAAAATCCAATTTCTTATTTATCTCATCATCACGCTCTTTGTTGCGGGATATCTTACTAATCCAGTACTCACTATTGTTACTCTTTTCAAGTCTCTTTTTTAAAGTATCCCAATCTTTTCCATGAAAGAATTCTCCATCACAAAAAATAGCTATCTTATACTTTGTCAGCACGATATCTGGACTTCCCGGAAGTTTTTTATAATTCTTGCGATACCGATATCCTTTGTTCCATAAAGCCTTTCTTAATATAACTTCTATTTTGGTATCCTTCCCATGAATATTTTTCATATTTTTATGCCGCTGTTCTTTTGTTAAATCATCTGCCAAAAAATCACCTCAACAATCTGTTTTTCATCAACTTTTCCAGTTCTTTTCTCCTTTGCTTCTTGTCTAGCATTTATACTTATAACTGCTCGCTATAAATACACATCTTTAACA
>CAVFAM010000252.1:3156-4582 GCA_963620375.1 Bacteroidaceae bacterium | reverse complement strand
TGGTACACTTATTTTCATGCTTACAATAAATGCCAAAATCGCAGTTGTAGTAGTAGTGCTTACACCTTTATCTCTGGTAGTAGCAAGCTTTATAGCCAAGAGAACCTACTCTATGTTCCAGTTACAGTCCAAGACAAGAGGAGAGCAGACTGCTTTAATCGATGAGATGATTGGAAATCAGAAGGTGCTTGTGGCATTTAACCATGAGAAAAAGGCTATAGAACAGTTTGACGAGATAAATGACAGATTAAGCCAGTATTCACTGAGAGCTACATTTTTCTCAAGCCTTACAAATCCATCCACAAGATTTGTAAACTCGATTGTGTATGCCAGTGTAGGTGTGTTTGGCGCAATATCTGCCATACTCGGCGGTATCACAGTAGGACAGCTCACATGCTTTTTGTCATATGCTAACCAGTATACCAAGCCATTTAATGAGATATCCGGTGTCATAACAGAGCTCCAGAACGCTATTGCCTGTGCATCAAGAATCTTTGAGCTTATAGAGGTTGAGAGGGAAATACCAGATGCAGAGGATGCCTACGAGCTTGACGAGGCAGATGGAAGGGTTGATATAGAGGATGTATATTTTTCATATGAGCCAGACCAGAAGCTTATTGAGGACTTTAACCTGCATGTAAAACCGGGACAGAGAGTTGCGATTGTAGGACCTACAGGCTGTGGTAAGACCACACTTATTAACCTGCTTATGAGATTTTATGATGTGACCAGCGGTAAAATCAAGGTCAGCGAGCATGATATAAAGGACATGACCAGACACAGCCTGAGGAAAAACTATGGTATGGTGCTTCAGGA
This sequence comes from Bacteroidaceae bacterium, assembly GCA_963620375.1. Classification (GTDB taxonomy): domain Bacteria; phylum Bacillota; class Clostridia; order Lachnospirales; family Lachnospiraceae; genus Roseburia. The sequence goes on along the minus strand of CAVFAM010000252.1, from coordinate 3,766 downwards.
AACATGGCTTAAAAACGGCACTATCAGAGACAATATCTGCATGGGCAGGCCTGATGCCACAGACGAGGAAATCATCGAAGCAGCAAAAGCTACTCATGCACACAGCTTCATAAAGAGGCTTCCAAAGGGCTATGACACAGTTATCACTGAGGATGGAGGTAACCTGTCTCAGGGACAGAAGCAGCTCTTATGTATCACGAGAGTTATGCTCTGCCTGCCACCAATGCTTATCCTGGACGAGGCGACATCATCGATTGATACCCGTACTGAGATTAAGATACAGAGAGCCTTCCTTAAGATGATGCAGGGACGTACAAGCTTTATCGTAGCCCACAGACTTTCAACAATCAGGGACGCGGATGTAATCCTTGTGATGAAGGATGGCAAGATAATAGAGCAGGGCAGGCATGAGGAGCTTTTGAAAGAGAATGGCTTCTATGCGAACCTGTATAATTCACAGTTTGAGGCAAGCTAAATTATTTGCTGGGGCTTACAAAAATAAAGTTGGGTTAATTTACTGGGATACAGTGTATTTTGTTTAAAATATGTAGTTAGAATGAATTAGAAAGCTCTCCGTAACTGATATAGTTGCGGAGAGCTTTTTGATGTT
>CAVFAM010000252.1:0-3127 GCA_963620375.1 Bacteroidaceae bacterium | reverse complement strand
GGTTGGTGGCAGCTTCTGTAGGTATACAAATATAAAAGGAAATTTTATGATTATTATATACAGAAAAAAGCCAGTGAAAACTAATTCACTGGCAATTATGGAAATATAGATTAGTTTGACTTCTTACCACGAAGGTGGGACACGTTCATATAGCTTGGAATACCATGCTCATACTCTACGCTGACCTCGCCCTGGATAAGAGGATAGAGGTAATCAAGTAACTCCTGGGTTATGTCATTTCCTGCCTCATTTATCCACTCTCTAGGCACTGATTTCGCTTCATTTGCAATGTTTTTAATCGGTGCGTGGCTTATCTCAACCTTGTATGGTGAGTTTGAAACTCTCTTGAGACAGACCATTGTTGCTGTTTCGCCAGCTTCTGCAAGCTCTACGCCCTTCTGTCCCTGGGTGAAAGCTTCATTTATATCTGTGAGTGAAGCCAGGTGTGAAGCGCATCTCTGAAGCACGTTGATTTCTACAGAACGCACCTTGACGCCGATGTTTTCCTTTACCAGGAACTCTAAGGCTTTTCCAGCACCGCTTAACTGCTGGTGTCCGAACTGGTCAGCAACAGCCTTTGATGAGGTGATATAATCACCATTTTCATCCCTGATACCCTCAGATACCGCAACAATCACATTATTTTTGGTCTTTAAGGCTTCCTTTATATCCGAGAGGAACTGGTCTTTGTTGAAGGCAGCCTCTGGCAGATATATGAAATGAGGTGCTGTGTTATAATCTCCTCTGGCAAGGGCACTGGCTGCTGTGAGCCATCCTGCGTCACGTCCCATAATCTCAACGATTGTCACACTTTTAACAGCATATATGAATGTGTCGTGGGCAATCTCAAGCATGGTTGATGCGATGTATTTTGCCGCAGAACCAAAGCCGGGAGTGTGGTCTGTCATGCAGAGGTCGTTATCTATTGTCTTTGGAATACCGATAATTTTTATATCACTGTTGATTTTTTTGGCATAATCGGATAATTTTAATACGGTGTCCATTGAATCATTTCCGCCGATGTAGAAAAAGGCTTTGATATTCAGCCTGGCGAACTGATTGAAGATGAATACATAGGAAGAATCATCATCCTTATAGTCTGGAAGCTTGTATCGGCATGAACCTAAGTACATTGCCGGTGTGGATTTAAGCTTGTCCAAGAGACCTGGTGCAGAAAATAAGTTACTTAAGTTAAGGTAGTTTTCACCCAGTATACCGAGAATGCCGTTTATGGCACCGTAGCAGACATCGTATTTTTCAGAATCGATTACTCCTGAAATAACGCCTGCGAGGCTTGAGTTTATTGCGGCTGTTGGACCGCCGGACTGGGCAACCAGACAATTAGAATGAGTCATTTGAATCTCCTTGTAAATAAAATTAAGTTAATTAAGTAAAATCCTTGTACATTTTAGTATGTTTCAGGGTATTAATCAAGGGTAAACTATGGAAATTAATAAACTTTACGAAAATTGTATATTATGTCCCAGAAACTGTAATACTAACAGGAGCGTAGGAAATGCTGGTGCCTGTATGGTTTCTGGAAAACTAAAGGTCGCAAGGGCAGCCCTTCATTTCTGGGAGGAGCCGTGTATCTCAGGAGAGTCAGGCTCTGGGGCTGTGTTTTTCAGCGGCTGTGCCCTCCACTGTGTATTCTGCCAGAATGATAAGATATCAAGAGGACAGGCAGGAAAAGAAATTGAGAAGGAAAGGCTGGTGCAGATATTTTTAGAGCTTCAGGATAAGGGGGCTAATAATATCAATCTGGTGACACCAGGGCAGTATGTGCCATATATAATATGGGCAGTGGAGCAGGCGAGAAATCAGGGGCTTAAGCTTCCGATTGTATACAACACCAGCAGCTATGAAAAGGTGGATACAATTAAGATGTTAGAAGGGATTGTGGATATCTATCTGCCTGATTTTAAATATATGAATCCCACACTTGCCCAAAAGTATTCCCATGCAGGGGATTATCCGGAAGTGGCAAAGGCGGCAATTGGGGAGATGGTAAGGCAGCAGCCAGAGCCTGTCTTTAATGAAGAGACAGAACTTATGGAAAAAGGTGTAATCGTGAGACAGCTCCTGCTTCCGGGACTTTTGGAGGATGCAAAGGCGATTGTTAAGTATTTGTATGAGACCTACGGGGACAGCATATATTTAAGCCTCATGAGTCAGTTTACACCTCTGCCTAATGTGGAGGGCTTTCCTGAGCTTAACAGAAAAGTGACGGAAGCGGAGTATGATGAGTATGTTGATTATGCAATCGACCTTGGTGTAGACAATGGATTTATACAGGAGGGAGACGTGGCAGAGGAGAGCTTTATACCAGATTTTGATTGCGAGGGAGTCTGACCAAACAAGATATTGAAATTGAGAAAAAAGGCTTTTCTTTTACCCATAAGTATAGTATTATAATTTATATCTTTGGTACCAATGTACCACTAAGGATTATCCGAAAGGAGGAGAGTGCGTGAAGAAAAACAGTATAGGTTCAATACTAATTGAATGTCCGAATACAGTGTTTCAGTTATTTGTAAACAACGAAGAGGAAATTTCCAAGATTGAGATTTTTATGGAAAATATCAGGACGGTAAAGCATCTTGGAATTAATGATATATATAATTGGTGCAACAGGCAGGGAATCAGCTATGACACCAGATTTAATTATCACAAGGAGCTGTCTATAGGCAAGACAATCAAGTCATATTGCCATTACCAGAGACAGAAAATGAAATATAAGGTGAGATTTGGCCTGGGATAAAACTTTGGGAGATGCAGTGGCATCTCCCTTTCTGTTATAGTTGCAAAGCAACGGAGAAGCAGCGAAGCTGTGGATTCGAGCTTGTAGTGAGGGTTTATACGATAAAAGGTTGATGTTGCAAAAAAATACAGATGTGGTAAGATAAGGCGTAATTAGATGCTAAGTAACTTGAATGCTGTCACTGACAGAATTCTATACTTGTAAAAGCAGGAGGAGATATATGAGGTATCCTGAATTTATTAAGGCTGGTGGGACAATAGGATTTGTAGCCCCGTCCTTTGGATGTGCAACTGAACCATATTCCAGTGGTTTTAATCTTGCATTGGATAAATTTAAGGCATTAGGATATAAGCTGGATTTGGGACC
>CAVFAM010000251.1:0-4322 GCA_963620375.1 Bacteroidaceae bacterium | reverse complement strand
CTGCATGGCAACTGCCTCGGCAACGATTTCGTTTAAGACTCCTGTTGCAACTCTCATTGAGTTATTCTCGATGACAACATCTATCATCTCAAAGATTTTGTTGACACGCTGCCCTGATTTTGCAGATATAAACATAATCTCTGCATAAGGCATAAAGCTTAATATCTGACGGATTTTCTCAGTGTGCTTCTTTACAGAATCATTGTCCTTCTCGATTGCATCCCACTTGTTGACGGCAATGATTATACCCTTGCCTCTGTCATGGGCTATTCCTGCAATCTTGGCATCCTGCTCTGTAACACCCTCAGTTGCATCAATAACTATGATGACAACATCAGCTCTCTCCACAGCTGTCACGGCACGGATAATACTGTATCTCTCAATATCCTCTTTGATTTTGCTCTTTCTTCTGAGTCCTGCTGTATCTATAAATACATATTCTTTGCCATTGTACTTGACATCTGTATCGATGGCATCTCGTGTCGTACCTGCAATATCAGATACAATTACCCTGTCCTGCTGGGCAAGTCTGTTTATAAGGCTTGACTTTCCTACATTTGGTTTTCCGACTATGGCAACCTTTGGCCTGTCATCCTCTACTTCCTCTGTTGCACTCTCTGGGAAATACTTGACAACCTGGTCAAGCATATCTCCAAGCCCAAGCATGGACGATGCTGATACAGGGTATGGCTCACCAATTCCAAGATTGTAGAACTCATATACGTCTGGCATATATTTCTCAAAGCTGTCCACCTTGTTGACCACAAGCACAACCGGCTTGTGTGAACGGCGCAGCATATCTGCAACCTTTGAATCAGAGTCCTGTAAGCCCTGACGCACATCTGTGATAAACATAATAACATCTGCTGTATCTATGGCAATCTGTGCCTGCTCCCTCATCTGGGATAAAATCACATCTCCACTCTCTGGCTCGATACCACCAGTATCAATAAGTGTAAAATTATAATTAAGCCATGTGACATCAGCATATATTCTGTCTCTTGTTACTCCAGGAGTATCCTTTACAATTGAGATTCTCTCTCCTGCGAGTGTGTTAAACAATGTTGATTTTCCAACATTTGGGCGGCCTACAATGGCCACTACTGGTCTACTCATATAATCTCCTATTCTGCTATTCTTTAATACCAAGCATTTCCATAAGCAAATCTCGACCGCTTGATTTTACAATATCAATAGTTACTTGTAAAGCATTTTGCACATCTTCTAAAGTCCAGTCATCAAGGAATACCTCTTCTCCCATCCTTAGCATATTGCATGGAATAGATACCCTCTCCATGATACCCCTTTCCTTTAGCTGGGCTACCATATCCTGGGCTGTGATAAGTCCTGACACTGTGATTTTCTCACCGAAAAAGTCATTTCTTATCGGCACGACGTCTATCTTGTAGTCCGGAAATTCCTTTAAAAACTCATCTGCAAGCTGCTGTATAAATGGTGCTGCAAGCCTTCCAGACACAAGAGTCACGGATTTCTTACCACTTGCCAGTGCAAGATAGTGCTCCCTGTCTCTGCACACCTCATCCAAAGCCTCTTTAAACTCTGTCATAAGGAGCCTTAACATTCCAACGCCATTTTCCAGCTGTATATATCCATCATACCGCTCTTCCTCTGGAAGTGGAAGCTCTGCTGTCAGATACCACTCATCAGATGCCTGTACAAAATGGGTGCCATACTTTTCAAAGCATACCTTCTGCCATTTTTCTATGATGGCAATTACCTCTCTTGCATCATCCTTTTCAAATGGCTCTAAGGGATACAGACCATCCCTGTACTTTGTAAGTCCTACTGGTACAACAGAGAGGCTCTCCATATATGGCATATAACCCACCAGATCCCTTATGCTCCGCTCCAGTTCTTCCCCGTCGTTTACACCCTTGCAGAGAACTATCTGGCCATTCATCTCGATATGCCCCTCATAGAGCTTATCAATTTTCTTAAGGGCTTCTCCTGCAAATCTGTTGTGGAGCATCCTGCATCTGAGCTCTGGGTTTGTAGTGTGAACTGATATATTTATGGGTGCAAGCTTATATTTTATTATACGGTCTAAGTCCTTTTCCTTCATATTAGTGAGGGTAATATAATTGCCCTGCAAAAAGGAAAGTCTTGAATCATCATCCTTAAAATACAGGGTCTCTCTCATCCCCGGCGGCATCTGGTCTATAAAGCAGAACATGCACTTGTTAGTGCAGGACTTGTAATCATCCATAAGTCCGTTTTCAAACTCTATGCCCAGATCCTCGCTGTAGTCCTTCTCTATCTCAAGCTCCCATTCTTCGCCATCTTTTTTTAGCACAAGAAGAACGAGATAGTCGTCATTGATTAAATAGTGATAATCAAAGACATCCTCCATCTCGTTCCCATTGATTGATAAAAGGGTATCTCCCAGCTCAAGCTCAAGCTCCTCTGCTATGCTGCCAGGCTCAATTTTACTAATTACATGTTTTTTTGTTTTATTATTCATGTAACACATTATACCACATTTACCGCATTATTCAATTATTTACCACTCATCCGGATAACAATAAAGTTCGTCCGCAGAGTCTATGGCTTTAACCTCAATCAGGGCATTGATTGTGTTAGTACATTCTGGTCCAAAGGAGAAATACAAGTCTCTCATATTATTATCACCCTCACTGTATGAGTAGACAGTAGTTGTCTCTACAGTTTCCAACAGTCCAAACAGGGATCTGGATATATATTCCTCATTCTCTGCCTGTGAATCCTTGCTGAGCTTAAACTCTAAGGACAGGTCTGATGAGTACTGCTTTGGATTTTCTTCTCCTGTCAGCATATAGTTGTAACCCAGATTGTATTTCTGGAGATTTCCTTCATCGATATCCTTAAGGAGTCCCTCAAATATCTTCTGTGCCTCCTCCGAGGTAAATTCAACATTAGATACATAGTTTAAGTCCTCATCATAGAGAGATAATCTGCCTCCGTTTACTCCTACAATGTCAGTTCCCATAGAATACTGTCTGTAGTTGTCAGGATTACATTCCAAGTCATAAACTGTCTTAAGGATGTCGTAGCCTTCACCATCTGTAGGAACATTGTACTGCCTTACAACCTTCTTGCCATTTTTCATCATATAAGTAAAGTCTACTCCAAGACCATCATCATTATAGGTCTCAAACACATCCTGATTTGCCAGTATCTCCTTCTGCAAATCTATAAGCTCGTTAATCTTATCACCTGTGTAGGTTATCTCATAATCCATATATATGCTTGCAGACTTGACATCATCTGCATCTGGTATATAGGACTGCAAATAGCTGCTATAGCCATACATGGCAAAATAAGAAACAAGTATAAAGAGACAGAAGCATCCACATTCCTTCCAGGCTTTCTTGCAGAATACCTTGAATTTTTTCTGTACAAACATCTCTGCTATAAAGAAGCAGACAATACCAAGGATAAGTGCCAGCACCATCAACACATGCTTTGAGCGAATCAGATTCATCTCTCTGAATAATTCAGCCAGAAGGATTCCTATTCCAAATCCACCACAGGCTCCTACGCCCCATCTGAAAATTGGCTTAACAAACTTAAATGTAATTAAGTCTCCTGCACTCTCTACATCTCTCTTCTTGTAGAGGAAAGCAGAAATAATAAACAATACAAGTGCAAATATGCAGTATAAGGCAACAATTTTCCCATCTGTAAGAGATATGCCTGTCACATAATTCACATTATCTTTTGCTGTTGTACTTCGTGTAATATACAAATGTCCGAACAGATAATACATAGGTGACAGCCAGCCTCTTGGCAGCCCACTTACCGCATAGGTAAGGCTTAAGCCATAGCCCATAAATCTGAGTAAAAAACCAAGCACCAGCTTAATAAACATATAGAGGAAATTAATCACACAATAGTATACTGGCACTGCAAAAAGCTGTCCTGCGAACATGGCACAGAATGTAACCATGCTCCAAAAGAGAAAGCTCACCCCAAATGATAAAAGGAGCCATTCTGCAAAAGGCTTCACATCACCTATCCCGTTGCTTACACATACCAGAACCGATACTATAAATGTGATAAACTGTGGCACCCACATAAAGAGCAGTCCCGAAAAAACATTTGTGGTAAACAGCTCTCCCCTGGTCACAGGCAGTGAGTGGAACCAGTTAGCACTCTTGGATGTAAACAGGTAGTTATACAGCGCCATTCCTGTTATTGCAGCCATGATAAAGCTCACAATTACAAGCATACTTGGCTCAAGTACTCCCTCAAGCTTCATGTACAGATTGTCAGACTTCATCAGCTCGCCAAGCTTTAAATCATTGGCATTAGCTATATTATTC
>CAVFAM010000250.1:0-6505 GCA_963620375.1 Bacteroidaceae bacterium | reverse complement strand
TGACCCACATCCCTTTGTCTGGCGTAAACGCGAGGTGAAGGGGGCACAGATCAAAAATACGTTGACGAATTTATGCAACTAGACACTAGCATCCGGCTCCTAATATTGTATTAGTCCTTGAGAGCCGAAGGACCTTGTACCTACGAATTGCATCCAACGCTGAGTTATTCGTAAAAAAACATTTGTAGCAGCAACTCCTACTTTGTTTCAATTTTATACAGTGAACGCCAAAAAGTTCCATTCTTTAGTTTTTTATAGAAATTTAGATATCTCTTTTTTATAAATGGGTATTTTATCATAAATAAAAAAGTATAGAAACTCATTAAAATTATATTTCTAATAAAATAATAACAGTTACGAGTTAATTTATATCCGACCTTATTTATTTCATCATAAACAATTACAGATTGTTTATTAAATAACCTAGCAGTATTACGCTCGTAGAACTTGTTTATGTAATAATTATTTTTATCAAGTATTGATTTTGGAAATAAATGACCATTTAATGAAATAAATATTAAAACTTTTTTAATAAATGAGTATTTTATATTTCCGATTGGAATCATATTAGATTTATCTATATCTATGAGCTTAATCACTTCCATTTTATATTTTTTCTTTATATATTCTCTTATTTTTGATGTATTAATATCATTAATCCAATAGTCTGGACCTTTTAGCGCATTTTTTAAAACTAATACTACTACATTTGCAGAATCGTAATGATATGACAGATTAAAATTAACAAAAGCTCCCAATAAACGACATACTATATACAGCAAATTAAAATGACGATTTGATATTAAAATATTAAGCAATATAAGGCATCTGTATAAAAAATAATGCGTTATAGGATTATCTTTCAGACAAAAATCACCCTGCAATGAACAAATGCCATTCATGGTAACTATGTTAAATTTATTTGTGTAGGAGAACTCAACATCGTCACCACGTACAAAATAAGGAAATACAGACATTTCCACCTTACTCAGTGGAAACATGAAAAACCACCAGGCACCATACAACTGTCGTTGTTCCCCGTCTTCCAATTCATTTTTTACAAGGGTATCAACATCAGTTACATTATAACCACGATGTATAGCCTTGCAGTATCCTTCAAAATAGGCTCCTTTTTCCCACTGGATAGCCGGATCAGTATCTATTAGCATAGCTCCGGATATGGCTATGGAAGGGTCATTTAAATGACGGAGAAAGGAAATGCTACGGAAGATGCAGCCTGGTTCACAGCTGGCATCATCATCCATAAAAACGCAATGCGTATAGTTACCTTTATCCTGGTAGTGGATAAGGTTGCGCATGAAGCCACCGGAACCACCCAAATTTTCATTAGGAATCAGCGTCGCATCAGGCATGTCTTCTGCTGAAAGGGTCTGTCCGTTATCTACTACAGTGATATCAATGACATCATGATAAAATGGATGAGCAGCGATAGCCTTGGCCAGACGAGCTACAGAAGAGATAACGGCTTTCTCTCGGCGATATGTCGTTATCCCTATGCCAAGATGCACCTTCTGTGTCTGAGGAGCATCTGTCAGGTATCCGCCACCATACAAGATACTGTCCTTTTCGGCATAGATGCGCAAGCCTATGATGCCGTTTTCAGGGCACTCACATGCCGGCAGTTCAAAAACTGCCCTGTGGGCTGTATTCAGATTCCAGGAAGAAAGAATGCTTTCTCCATAAATTGTCTCATGAACTATCTGGGCAACTGCCATTCCCTCAAAATCGAGAAAGACAGAAATAGTATCAACGTTAGTATATTTCTTCCATTTACAGGAACTGAAAGCGTTAAAATAGGTCACCAAATCAACAGAGGAACCTGCGCCAAGACGAACGCTTTTGTCCTCGTAATAATAGTAGGCCAGCTCTTTTTGTCCGGAAAAACGGCCCAAGGAACCAGTAGCAGGATTATCGCTTTTGTCCTCGTAATAACAGACAGCCTCTTTTTTTTGTCCGGAAAAACGGTAATACAATGCTTCTTCACTGCATAATTCATGTGATGGTGACACAAAATCATACAGCACAAGCTCAGGTGCAATTTGCTTTTCCAGAGCTAAAGAAGCATGACAAAATAATCTGGCTGTAGTTGATGTGGAACGGATAAAAATTTCAATCATCCCTGAATCAAGATTTTCCAGATCTAATTCAAACTGTTCTGTCCCTTCTTCAGTTTCAGCCAAAGTCTTTTCTGCAAACCATCTGTACGCCCTGTATTTACTTGTAATACCAAACTTAAGTATAAGAGCTCCAGAGTAATGCAATGAAGCAGTAAATTTATTTCCACACTTTTCTTTAAGAGTTTCTACAGGGAATAAAAAATATCTGTTCGGACCATCTGTCTTTTTAATTGTTATTACATTATCTTTACAAGTATTCTCATTAGTTAATAAACTAAAATTTATATATTTATTTAGGTCTAATATCATTTATAATACCTATATATTTTTATCAAGTTTTAATATCAATTTCACTTATTTTGAAATATGATAAACTAGACATTACAAGCTTATGTTGTAACTAATATAATTTAAATACGTAATTCACATAAAATGAATTACGATTTCTTATTACGTTCTTCGGTTTTGCTACGAATGCGGCTAATAAGATCTTCAGGAGAATCGGTTGCCAGAATATCCTGGAACTGGGTGCGATAATTCTTAACCAGGCTTACTCCTTCCACAATGACATCATAGACAACCCACTTGGAATTTTTCAACAGCATACGGTACGCCACAGGAATGACTTTCCCGTCTTTCATAGTGAGTTCTGTGCTCTGCTCTACTTTTGAACCGCTTTCATTGCTACGTTCACTGATATAACGGACCTGTTCGCCATTATAGGTTTTGAGCTGTCCCAAATATGTTGCCAGAAGCAACTCTGCAAACGCTTCAGAAAAATCGTGTTTCTGCTTCGCTGTAAAACTGTTCCAGCGCTGTCCTACTGTACGGGCTGAAAATTCCTCAAAATCAAAAACAGTACGAACAAGTCCTTCTATTTTGTCACGCTGTTTTTGCTGAGTAGCAGGATTATTATAGGCAGGATCAGCCAGCATAGAGAGACACTGCTGAATTGTCGTCTCCAACACTTGGCGGGAAGGAGAAGATGCTTCTGCCCTGATTACACAAGAAAAAAGACAAAAAATGAAGGCCAGAACAATAAAACGTGCTTTGCGCATGAGCATGTTATTATCCCCAGAGAGCAATTTAATTAATCCTGCAAGAAAGACCCAATAGAGAATGAAAGGAAAACTTTGCCAAACAATCCCCAAAGACAGGGTATCTCTGTAGCCGGGAACATCAAATATTCGCGGCTGCAGAGCCTGAAAATTTAGTATTCTGCACGAGCAAGCAAAGGATCCATATACCTGAGGGGCACATTCCCCACAGATCTATTTTAGAACCATATTCTATACAAACAGAACTCAAATTCTGTTTGTATTTTATATCACTAAATTCTCCCAAACTCCACACAATCGACCGCAAAAGGCTCAGGAGCAACGGAGAAGAAATTAGTCAGCCTGCTACATGGAAGAATTATGCAGAATCCTTGTCTCAAAGACATTAAGAGCATCCGCTATGGCCTTGTCCATATCCCAGTAGCGGTAGCAGCCAAGCCTGCCGCCCAGGATGAGATTTGGTATAGACTGGGCCTCGGATGTGTACTTGCTGTACATTTCGTTGTTGCGGGTGCTGTTGACAGGATAGAACGGCGTATCGCCTTTTTTGTAGGTCTTTGAGAATTCTTTGCAGATTACGGTCTTGTCCAGCATAAAGGGCTTGGTGCGTTCGGGATGGTAATGCTTGAATTCATGCACACGGGTATAGGGGACGTCTGTATCGGCATAGTTCATAACAGTTGTGCCCTGATAGTCCTGAACAGGATGGGTCTCCCATTCAAAGTGCAGGGAACGCCATTCCAGTTCTCCGTATTTGTAATCAAAGAGCTTGTCGGGCATGCCGGTGTAAATAACAGTGCTGTCTGCCGGAAGCTGCGAACGCACGGATTCGTAGCTTGTATTCAGCTGTACCGTAATCAGTGGATTGTCCAGCAGGCGCTTGAAGAGGGTGAAGTATCCGTCCCTGGGAACGCCCTGCCAGGTATCATTAAAATAGTTGGCATTATAGGTCGTGCGGAAAGGCAGACGGCTTATGATGTAGGCAGGAAGTTCTTTGGGATCGTGTTCCCACTGCTTTTGCGTATATCCCTTGATGAAAGCCTCGTACAAGGGCCTGCCTATGAGGGATATGGCCTTTTCCTCAAGATTTTTGGGATCCTGGATGAAATCTCTCTGTATCTCGGCCTGCAGGAAGGCTGCGGCTTCAGAGGGACGCATATTTTTATTGTAGAAGGCATTGATGGTGCTCAGGTTGACAGGCATGGAGTAGACCCTGTCCTTGTGGGTAATGAGCACTTTATGCTGATAGCTGGTGAAGGAGCCGAACTGGTTGATATAATCCCAGACATGTTTAAGGGACGTGTGGAAGATATGCGAGCCATAACGGTGGCATTCTATGCCTGTCTCTTCATCCAGGGAGGAATAGCAGTTGCCGCCTATATGGTCTCTCTGCTCAAGCACGACCACGGGAAGTTTCATAACACTGGCTATGCGTTCCGCAAGAACAGCACCCCACAGTCCTGCACCCACTATATAATATTGCATAGATATTTCCTTTACTTTAAAGTTAAAATACGGAATGCCCTGAATGACGGGGCATTGGGACGACACACAACAGAGGCCCTGTTTGCTTGAACAAAGGCAAGACAGGGTACTGTTTACATGCGACCTCCTGGCTGAGAAAGTGATGCCTTCAATTATATTATTATACTTCTAACACTTTCTGTTCGCAACAGCCCCATTTGGCAATTTGGCAACGAAGTACCTATGAACAAAAACAACCTACGAAGAAGGACTGCATGGCCATTGCTACTACACCTTGTGCGTCTATTTTGATACAAGACAAACAGGAAACAGGCCGCAATGGGCCTGTCCTGAAAAAGGAGTTTATTATCATGAATACAAATGAAATTTTGAAAAATCTGCCTTCTGACTACCCGGACAGGGCATCAGCCAGGGCAGAAAAACTCTATGCCGACGATAAGCTGAACTGCGCCGAGGCTGTCTTCAAAGCGCTTTTAGAAGAAGCTGGCGTTCCCTGTCCTGTCGAACTCTGCAAACTGGCTTCTGCCTTTGGCAGGGGAATGGGCGGAGCAGGCTGTTCCTGTGGAAGCCTTGTCGGTGCAGAAATGGCCATAGGCTTTTTCTTCGGACGGACTGAGGCGACAGGCCATACTCCGGATCAGTGCCTCAAAGCCTCCAAGTCCATGCACGAGCACTTTATTGCCCTTAATAAGGTGACCTGTTGCCGCATTTTGTGCAAAGGGCTGAAAGCAGGCTCCCCAGAACAGCGTGCTCAATGCGCAAAACGCTCCGCTGACAGTGCCAGAATGGCAGCCGAGGTCATCATAGAGACAAGAGACAAGCCGCAGGAAAAACCCCTTGCCGGCATGTTAAAACTGTAACCACTTCTTTTACTGATACACTGGCAGCCTGCTCAAAAGCCCCTCCTGGAATCCTTTGAGCAGGCTGTCTTTCATTTCGTCAGAAAACCGCACTCCTGCCACTCATGCCCAGCCATACAATCAGTCTTCTTTTGCTTGCCGCCTCCAGCCCTCCTCTGCTGCCAGCCATAACAGCAATAGAGCAGGCCTCAGCTCTGTACGGAGCAGAGGATGCTGAATATCTGTCCAGATACACAAGCATGGAGGCCCTCAGCCTGCGTCTTCAGGCACGCAGGCTGCTCCTGTACGGACTGCGGGAACTTGGTATCACCCAGAAGCCAGTGCACATCCTCAAAACGAAGCATGGCAGGCCGTACCTGACGCTTCCAGACATAGCAGTCTCCTTCTCATACACGGACAGGGCTCTCTGCCTTCTGGGGACAAGGGAGAAAACAAAAGACGAACAGGCAGGGGAACTCTGCATAGGAGCAGACTGGGAAGAAAAGCGAACCAGTCATCTGCCGCCAGCATCCTTTCTTGCTTCTGACCAGACATGGACAGAAGGAGAGGACGAAAAAGAAGACGATGCCACCAGGATTCTTACAAGGTGGTGCAGGACTGAGGCTGTGCTCAAGGCTGCAGGATGCGGTCTTCGCATACATCCACGTAGCATAGAATGGACAGTAGCAGACAAAGGCCAGCACGCAGGAATTGCCAATGTACCTGCCTCAAAACGAAAAGAGCTGTACACCTGGCAGGATGTACAGCCCGATAGTCAGCATCTGTGCGCTGTGGCAGTAAAAGGGGAATACAAGGCACTCAGTTTGCAGCTGCGCTGGGTAGCAGACCCCGAGTAAAAACATTTTTCTGGACAGAGGGGCGACAGCCTGAGCCCCAGGCGCACATAACAAAAAAAGCCCCGGAGCTTAATCAGCTCGACGGGGCTTTTCAGAAGATTCTTGGCAACGACCTGCTTTCCCACATG
>CAVFAM010000249.1:1361-4135 GCA_963620375.1 Bacteroidaceae bacterium | reverse complement strand
TCCCAGTGGTCTGTCAAACCATGTATTAAGGATAGGTCCACCATAGACCTCCACGTTAATCTGAGAGTAAACATCTGTCTTAAAATCCGCATTTGGCTTTATTCTAAGAGTAGGATAATCGGTATGGGCAGCCGCAATCCTCACCATATCCCCCTGCTTATAATCCACACCAATAGTGAAAGCAAAGAGGGTTGTATCATGATGATTAAGCACATACTTTCCACCCTTTTTAAGCTTCCACTCATCCGCATAATTTATCTCCTCAAAGCCCTCCGCCTTGAGCCTTTCCAGACCAGCCTTCACGCAGTCAAAAGGTGTGACTGCTTTTTTCAGCATATCGAATAAGATTTCCTGTTCTTTATCTTTGTAATTTTTCATGTCAGCCTCCATTTGTAGGAAATTAATTTATATATTTAATATTCAGTATACAGCAAGACGATATTTCTAACAACACGACAGAAGCATTTTTATATTTGAACCTTGCTATATGCCTCCCATAATTGTTATTATATAAGAATAAAAAAGCTTCCCACTCGTAACCCTACGATAATCGGATGGCATACAGAACAAAATACACTGTATGCCAGAAGATTAACATAACCTACAATGTGGGAAGCGTGAAACCATAACAACAATTAGGAGGCACCATGATAGCTCTCGAACTGACAAACATAAAAGATTTTATGAATAAGCTCCTCAAAACCGAAACCTTTGACCACTTTCTCCTGCAGGAGGCAGTGATTTCTTCTGCCGCAAGCTATGTGATAGATGGTCATATAAGCAATGGCTTTTACTCAGAAAGCGAGCTTGAAGAGCTTGGACTTAAAGACTTAAAAATGCTTCCATTTTCCGCCCTGCGTGGAAACTGCTTTGATTTGATAAAGGGCAAAAAGGCTCCGGCTTCCTTCAGATTTATCTTTCTCCTGTCACCTGATAATCTGGAAAAAACCATAGCCGCATCGGACAGCTCATTCACATCAAATGATATAAGCGGAATGTTTTTTAATATCAAATACCAGAACCAGCTTTTGTCACTGACAACCGGTGTGTCCTACAATATTTTTTCACCTGATAAAAGCTTAGAAAATTATTGGGATACTTTAGTAAAAAAGTTTCTTTTCCAGAATGAAATAACTTATGAAGAGCTTTGATTTTAGCACTTTACAAGCTTAAACCATTATGATATTCTAAGTTTAGTTGCAGCTTGCAACATAAATTTTTTGGAGGTACTTTCGATGAGCAAAGGTACAGTTAAATGGTTCAACAACCAGAAGGGTTACGGATTCATCACAGCTGAGGATGGAAATGATGTATTCGTACATTACTCAGGACTTAACATGGAGGGATTCAAATCTCTCGAGGAAGGCGCTGCAGTAACATTCGAGATTACTGATGGAGCTAAAGGTCCACAGGCAACAAATGTAGAGGTAGTTAAATAATTGACTACAGGGCTAATCAGAGTTTCTATGTACCTTTTTTCTTTATAATAAAAATGTTTTAGGGAATAAGATATAAGATTCAACGATTAAGAAAAGAAGAGTTCGCATGAACTCTTCTTTTTTGCTTCCACTTGTCACACGTACACTCTATACCTGTCCATTATCAAACTCTAACATATTCTTTCTGAACCACTTAGGACACAGATTTCTCTGGCAGCTTTCGTTATGCCTCTCCTTTATCTCCATATGCTTAAAATATTCTTTCCACATAAGCTCAAACTCATCCTGTTCCCGGGGCAGGCTGGATTCAAGCTCAAAGAAGTCCTCTCCCGATATATAAAAGCATTCCCTGCCGGCAGGGTGAACCACTCCATACCGCCGTCTCGAGTCCAGAATTACAAAGTTTTCTCCCGGATACCTGTCTGCAAAATGCCACATGATTACTGGAATCAAATCACACTTTGGCTCAATAGTAGAATACAGAAATCTCCCATTATCGCTGAATCTGAGAAATCCCCTCATCTTATCCTCCTCATTGTAGACTTTTCTGGATAATTCAAGGACACGCATAACATATGGGTCTGCCATCTCCTCCTCAACCCTTGGTCCCTTTTTAAAGCCACGAACCAGAAATCCAAGCACTACAGTTGCCCTGTCCGCATCATAATGGCACAAGGCATGAAAGACTCTCTCGTATACAAAGCTGCCAAGCTGGTTTTGTATGGCACCAATGGTCTTTTGCGCTTTCACAGGGTCAGTCTCCACCTCTATCTCTGTAGAAAAAAGAGTCAGCTCCCCCTCCTCGCCTATAGCAATAGAAATAGAATCATTGTAGGCTTCACCAATCTGCTTCTTGTATACAAAGGCATCATATATGGCTGTAAAGATACCATCAAGCGTATCCTCACATCTAAGTATCAGGTTTTCCTGACTAATTGTCTTATTCAATGTCCCCACCTTCCATTTTTTTCTTAAATCAGTCTCTATCTACCAGCCAAACCCGGCAGCTTCTCTGGATGCATGGCAACTCAAATCGCAAGCCCAAAATCCACAAACGACATCTGCTCATAGCTTTCGCTTGCTCCATCCGGCAGATACATCATAGCCGGGCGCTCATTGTATATCAGATGTCTGGTGATATATCCCTCCTCGATTTTGGTCGAATACATCATCCTGCCATTGCAGGTTATAAAGTACAAGGCTCTCTTTAATACTACTCCCATCTTCTTGATATCATCAAAGCCAAGGTTTGCATGTCTTCTGGCTGCCATTATTCGCTTAGCACTCTTGGTGCCAATCCCTGGCACCCTGAGAAGTGTGTAGTAATCAGCCTTA
>CAVFAM010000249.1:0-1351 GCA_963620375.1 Bacteroidaceae bacterium | reverse complement strand
CTTCCAGATGCTGCACTGCCCACTGACACTTGGGGTCTATAAACTCACTAAAATTAGGATTCTTTTCTGACAAGAGTTCTCCTGCCTTAAAACCATAAAATCTAAGCAGGAAATCTGCCTGATAGAGCCTGTGCTCTCTCTTTAGTGGCGGTCCCTGCAATAATGATGGCAGAGTCTCATCACAGTTTACATTTACAAAGGCAGAGTAAAACACCCTCTTCATATCAAACCTGTCATACAAAGCTTCCGTGACGGACATAATCTGATAGTCGGTCTCCCCTGTAGCCCCTATAATCATCTGTGTGCTCTGTCCTGCTGGCACAAAATATCTGTCAGGTCTTGCCAGTGCATCCCTCCTGCCTGACACCTCCGGCATGTTTGAAAAGCCCCAGCTCTTATCACTGAGCTGTGCTGCCTTTTTATTTTTCTGGGCTATGGAGAGCCTGTTGTGGTATTCAAGCAGCCTGTCTCTGCTCTCTGACATCTCCGCAAGCTGGTTATAATAGGTCTTATCATCCAGATACATGCGGCTTTTCATCTTATGATTGCCGTGATAGGCACGGCTCTCCCTGATACCGTTTTGAATCTGTCTCATGGGGTTTAATATATTCTGCCTGACTTTATTAGGTGCCACCTGCCTTAATCCCTCTGCTGTTGGAAGCTCCAGATTGACACTCATCCTGTCGCAGAGATAACCCACCATCTCCACCACTTCAGGCGATGCCCCAGGTATGCCCTTTATATGCACATATCCGTTAAACTTATACTTCATCCTGAGCAGATAAAGGGTCTCATATAAAAGCCCCATGGTATAGTCTGGTGACTGTATTATTCCAGAGCTTAAAAATAAACCCTCTATATAGTTACGCCTGTAAAACTCCACCGTCAGCCTGCATACCTCATCAGGTGTAAATGACACTCTTGGCACATCATTTGATGACCGGTTGACACAATATTTGCAATTATATATACACTCATTTGTAAATAAAATCTTGAGCAGGGAGATACATCTGCCATCGCCTGTAAAGGTATGGCAAATACCACAGGCAGCCGCATTGCCAAGATTTTTACCATCGCCGCCCCTGTCAGTACCACTTGATGTACAGGCGACATCGTACTTTGCAGCATCTGATAAAATTTTAAGCTTATCCATTATCTCACTGGCAACAAACACCTCAGCCATCTCATATCTCCTTCCTCAATGCGCCTTCTTCTACATCTATTCCAGTCTCAAATTATAATATATGGCAGAGTATTCTTTTTACATTTGTAAAATCTGGTATCTGCCACCAGTCGAACCTGCCACCAACCGAACCTGCCACTGGCAGCTTCTCTGGATGCATGGCAACTG
>CAVFAM010000248.1:0-8759 GCA_963620375.1 Bacteroidaceae bacterium | reverse complement strand
GCCTACTTGCATAGTGGTCTTTGTCAATGATATGACCAAAGAGTATGAAATGATAGAGATGCTCAAAAACAAAAAGTCTGTGCTTGAGGAGAAGCTTGAGGAGAAAAATCACCAGATGCAGTCCATGACCCGTCAGGCAATCACAGCGGTGGCAAACTTCATCGATTCCAAAGAGTCCTATACTCTGGGACATTCCACCAGGGTTGCCCAGTATGCAAAGCAGATAGCCCAGGAGCTGGGCTGGACAGAAGAGGAGTGCAGCAATGTGTATTATGTGGGACTTCTGCATGATATAGGTAAGATTGGTGTTTCCCATGAGATATTAAATAAGCCTTCAAAGCTTACAGATGAAGAGTATGAGATAATGAAGACCCACTCTGTTATCGGAGGAGACATATTAAAGGATATAAAGACCCTTGATAATGCCAGTGTAGGCGCCCTGTGCCACCATGAGAGATATGATGGAAAGGGTTATCCGGCAGGGCTTAAGGGGGATGAGATACCTCTTATCGCAAGAGTGATAGGTATAGCAGATGCCTTTGATGCCATGACCAGCAACCGAAGATACAGAGCCCATCTTGAGATGGAGGTAGTCCGTGAGGAAATCAGCAAGAACGCCGGTAAGCAGTTTGACCCATATATAACCTCGGTTGTGCTCAGAATGATGGATGAGGGCAGGCTGAAGGTAATAGAGGGTGCCCAGGAGATAAAGGCAGACCATGGAATCCTTATGGACGGCAATATACTCATATCAAGACTTTTTGGAGATGAGATGAGAAATGCCCGCCTTGAGATATCAAATGATTACCTCACCCAGGTCTGGGATAAGGAGACTGGGGAGAGAAAAATCAAAGAGTACTTAAAATATGCAGACGGCTGCCTGATGTTGATAGACCTGGATGATTTCAAATCAATTAATGAGGATTATGGTCATTTAAAGGGAGACCATGCCTTAAAGCTTGTGGCTGATGTGCTGAAAGCACACGCCAAGGAAGAATATCTCTGCCGTCTTGGCGGGGACAAGTTCATGCTTTTTGTCAGGGATATATCATCTGTGGATGAAGCCAAAAAGATACTGGATGCGCTGACCTACACCTATAATTGTAAGGCGGAGGAGACAGATATTCTGACAAGGACTTCCCTTTCAATAGGTGTTGCCTTATCAGCAAAGGATGGAAGAGACTATGATGAGCTGTATCAGTGTGCAGACAGGGCGCTCTACTATGTAAAGCAGAACGGCAAGCATGGCTACAGCTTCTACAGACGGGCTGAGAGAGATTATGAGGATGATGAGAAGCTCTTAAATCTTAACCGTCTTGTGACCTCGCTTAGGAGCCATACTGAGTACAGTGGAGCCTATAAGGTGGAGTACCAGAGATTTTTCAGGGTGCATGAATTTATAGAAAAATATGCAGCCAGAAATCATCAGAGTGTACAGCTTGTGCTCTTGACTATTGATTATGACCATTCGATAGAGACCAATGTAAACGACAGAACCAGAATCATAGATGATTTGGAATACACAGTGACAAGCGCCTTGAGGGGTGTGGACGTGTGTACGAGATTTTCAAATGCCCAGCTTCTGGTGACGCTGGTTGACACAAATGCAAGCAATGTAAATCTGGTAATGAGGAGAATAATGAGCAGCTTTTACAGGCTGCACAGACCGGAGGATATAATTGTGGAGTTTGAGTCTGAGGACATAAGTATAAAGAGTTCGTAAAGATAAAATGCACTATCCGTTTTTGGATAGTGCATTTTTTTACCAAAGCTGATTTTCTCCAAGCTCAAAAGTTATGTCAGTATTTTCAAAATCTTTTTTGTGAATATTACTTTTGGCGGATATAAATTTTATCATTGTAACTAAACCAAGGCTGTCGCTTCGGAAAGGATTATTTCTTGTGCCGCCTACAAAGACTGAGCCAGACAGTGGAGTCCAGTGCAATGATTTTATCAGCAATTTCTTTGTCGTAGTCTGTGTATTGTATTAGTCTCATATAGCCTCCTTGCTTCCTCTGTGTACGAAGATAAATCCAAACACAAGAGAAAGAATCATGAATACAAGCAGCAACAGCCATACTATCACAGACACTTCATCAGGCAAAAGTCCTGACACAACCGTACCCCAGAAGTTAAACATCATATGGAAGGCAATGGAATAATATATTTTGCCACAGCGCTCACATACATAGCCCAGCATAAGTCCCAGGGCAAAGGCATATATGCCCTGAATCCAGTTCAGATGGTAGGCTCCAAAGAGGAAGGCCTGTAAGAGGTTTGCTGCCCAGAATGGCACTGCAACTCTGGCAAGCTTCATGGTGACTCCACGGAATATAAGCTCCTCGCATACAGGGGCAAAAATTACTGAGTATAGGAAGAGCACGATGGTAATATCGCTGTCAAATCCTGCGGACTCAAATAGCTCCTCATAGCTTTCCATCCAGGATGGCATGATAAAGGCTGTCATATTGGCAATCACAGAGCTTAGAAACTGCGCTCCTGGAACCAGAAGTATGATGCCAAAGAGCTTGTACATATTAAAATTATTTTTGAAATCAGGCTTGAACTCTCCGCCAAGTCTGGTATAATACCAAAGTCCAAAACTACAGATAATGATTATGGAATATATAATCATGATAAAGCTTGAAAAATTGTAGTCTGAAAACATGTTAAATATCTGGTTTAAGGATGAGCGGACATCACCGGAAGCCAGATTGCTTAAAACACCTGTGACGGTGGAAACCCCGTACACAAATATGATAGCAAAAAATTGTATTGCCTGAGCCAGAAGGACAGGCGTAAATGCCAGAAAGAAGTAAGCGGTTTTTCTTTTGTTCATATAATTTTCTCCAATAAGTTATTGTCATATGGAAGATTATAGCATAACAGGATTTGATTGCAAGAAAGCTGTTTACTTCAAGACTTTAATATGCTAAAATAACCATAGTTAAAACGCAGCGAAGAGAGGTACATATAGATGAGCAAAAATTTAAAAACAGAGGCTGTAGACCATTTATTTGATGCAATACTCTGCCTTGAGAACCGAGAAGAATGTTATACTTTTTTTGAGGATGTCTGCACTGTAAATGAACTGCTCTCACTGTCACAGAGATTTGAGGTGGCAAAGATGCTCAGAGAGCAGAAGACATATCTTGATATTGCAGAAAAGACAGGTGCTAGTACAGCCACTATCAGCAGGGTAAACCGTTCATTAAATTATGGAAACGATGGATATGATATGGTGTTTGCCAGAATGGAAAGCGAAGAGAAATAGAAATGAAAAGAGCTTCGTACTAATTGCTTAGTGTGAAGCTCTTTTAATGCCTATTTTGAAGGAGTCTTTTCAGATGTAAGCTGGTCGATTGTATGCTCGATAATCATTTTCTTGATATACACATCATAGCTTAACATGCAGATAAAGCTGAATGCGTGCAGGAAGTCTTTGTCCTCCTCTGGGAAATCATTGAAGGTATTGTTTGCAATAGTGTATTTCTTACCTAAATCCTTTAGTATCTTCTGGGATTCATCATTTTCCAATGAGAAAACCTCGTTATACACATCAAGCATATTAAATCCATCCTTATTTCCGAAATATTTTTCAGTTAGGGGATTTAAGATTGACTGAATATCGCTTATACTAAGTATGTTCTTGAAATAGTAGATAAATATAAGAGTAAGAACATGCTCTTTGGAATATTTCTTCTTTTCCGGAGGTGGGAGAAGATTATTCTTGGCATAATTGTTAATCATTGTCTTGGTCAGTATTTTATCATCAGCATGGCGCTTGCTGGCAGCCAGCTGCTCGTCCATAAAGGTGGTAATCTGATCCATATATAAATCTATAGATGGAATATCAACAGACTTGACATAGCCTATGGAATTAAGTTTTTCTAATAGCTGCTCTAAGTATTCATGTACGTTTGTTTCCATTTTGTTCACCTCTGCTTTATTATATAGTATTAAAAACTAGATGACAACATTTTTTTGATATATCAGGAGGTATAAATGAATTTAGATATGTTAAATGAACAACAAAGAGAAGCTGTGCTTCACACAGAGGGACCCCTTCTCATACTTGCAGGTGCGGGCAGTGGCAAGACACGAGTTCTCACACACCGTACTGCATATCTCATAGAGGAATGTGGAATTAATCCATATAATATTATGGCGATTACATTCACCAACAAGGCGGCAGGGGAGATGCGTGAGCGAATTGATGACATGGTGGGATATGGCTCTGAGAGCATATGGGTATCCACCTTTCACTCTACCTGTGTGAGGATTTTAAGAAGATATATTGACAGGCTGGGCTATGATACCAATTTCACAATCTATGATTCTGACGACCAGAAAACCCTGATGAAGGACATATGCAAGAGGCTTGAAATTGATACAAAAATATATAAGGAAAAGATGTTTTTAAGCGTTATCTCATCTGCAAAGGATGAGATGATTGGACCGATTGAGTTTGAGAACAGGGCAGCAGGGGATTATACAAAGAGAAAACAGGCGATGGTATACAAGGAATACCAGAATGCACTGAAGCAGAATAATGCACTGGATTTTGACGATTTGCTCTTTAAGACTGTGGAGCTGTTCAAGCTGGATAAGGAAGTGCTAAGCTCTTATCAGGACAGATTCAGATACATAATGGTGGACGAGTATCAGGATACCAATACTGTGCAGTTTGAGCTGATAAGGCTTCTGGCGATGAAGTACAAAAACCTCTGTGTTGTAGGTGATGATGATCAGTCAATCTATAAGTTCAGAGGGGCAAATATTTATAATATATTAAACTTTGAGAAGCATTTTGAGGATGCCAGGGTGATAAAGCTGGAGCAGAACTACAGGTCTACCCAGAACATCCTGGATGCGGCAAACGCAGTGATTGCCAACAACGTGGGCAGAAAGACAAAGAGTCTCTGGACGTCAAACGGAGCTGGTGAAAAAATTGATTTTGAGCAGCTTGACAGTGGATATGAGGAAGCTGACTATGTGGCAAGGGATATTGCAGGAAAGGTGAGACGGGGTGACTACACCTACAAGGACTGTGCAGTACTCTACAGGACAAATGCCCAGTCACGACTTTTCGAGGAAAAATTTATAAACTTAAATATTCCATATAAGATTGTAGGCGGCGTTAACTTCTACGCCAGAAGAGAGGTAAAGGATTTACTCTCATATTTAAAGACCATAGATAACGGCAGGGATGACCTGGCTGTCAGACGAATCATAAATGTGCCGAAGCGTGGAATAGGTGCGGCAAGCATTACAAAGGTGCAAAACTATGCACAGCAGATGGGCATGGATTTTTACTCAGGTCTTACGAGAGCTGGGGAAGTACCGGGAATGGGCAAGGCGGCAGCAAAGATAGCACCATTTGTGGAATTTATCGAGTCAATGAAAGCCAAGGCTGAGGATTTGTCTGTGGCTGAGCTTTTGGAAGAAATAATAAAGGAAACAGGCTATGTATCAGAGCTTGAGGCAGAGGGAACAGATGAAGCCCAGGCAAGAATTGAAAATATAGACGAGCTTATAAGCAAGGCAGCAGCCTATGATGAGGGAACAGACCAGCCATCCTTAAATGGATTTCTGGAGGAGGTTGCCCTGGTTGCAGACATAGACAGCCTTGACGAAAACAGTGATTATGTGGTGCTTATGACCCTGCACAGTGCCAAGGGACTTGAGTTTTCTAATGTGTATCTGGCTGGTATGGAGGATGGACTCTTCCCGAGCTATATGTCAATCACAAGCGATGATTCCAATTCTGAGATAGAAGAGGAAAGACGTCTGGCATATGTGGGAATAACCAGAGCAAAGGAAAATCTGACCATTACATCTGCGAGGATGAGAATGGTGAGAGGACAGACCCAGTATGGCAAGGTGTCACGATTTGTAAAGGAGATACCGGCAGAGCTGTTGAGAGGCGAGATATATGAGCCAAAGGGAAGAGACGAGGATGTGACAAAGGCAAGCTCATACCAGAAAGCCAAGGCGGCATTTAAGACAACCCCTACATATGGCACAGAGTATGCCACAAGCTTCAACAGCAAAAAGCCAAAGACACCAGTATACACACCGGTATCAAACCAGAAGTCATTTGCCAGTGAAAATACATCAGGCACCAGCTTAAGCTATGCAGTGGGCGACAGAGTGCGCCACATAAAGTTTGGTGATGGCGAGGTAATGGCGATTGTAGAGGGTGGCAGAGACTATGAGGTGACAGTTGATTTTGACAAGGTGGGAACCAAGAAAATGTTTGCCTCATTTGCCAAACTTAAAAAAATATAAAATCTGCGAATATTGTAATTTTTTATATGAAAAAAGGGTAACATATGATATACTCATGTTAATTAGAAAATGTAAAGGAGTGGTATTTAATTATGAGTAAGGTTGAAGAGCTTTTAAAGGATGCAAAGATTAATGATGTACTTAGTATGGCTAAATTAAACGAGCTTCTTAAGAAGGAAGAGGAAAAGAAACCATCTAAGGCTGTAATCATTTTTGCAGTGATTGGTGTTGTTGTTGCAATCGCCGCTGCTGCTTACGGAATATATCGATTCTTTACACCTGATTATCTTGATGATTTTGAGGACGATTTTGATGATGATTTCGATGATGACTTTTTTGAAGATGAGGATGATGTAGAGCTTGATAAAGAGCCTGCTGACAAGGAGCCATCAAAGGACGCTGAGGAAGAATAATCCCCAGATTAAGAGAACAGAGCGATGATTAAAGGGGTTACTTTGTGTAACCCCTTTTGCGTGCCTCAGTATGCAGAAAAGCTGCCAGTTGCCATGCATCCAGAGAAGCTGCCAGTGACGGGTTCGATTGGTGGCAGGTTTTCTGCATGCCAAAGTATGCGAGAAAAAATGGTGTATTGGCATATCTGGATGATGTAATAGAAACGGAGAGTATAGATGAAAAAAGGATTTAGAGGCGAGGGCATTGTTGAGAGAGTAGACTTCCCAAACAAGGGGATTGTGGTGACAGAGGACGGAGAGCGTGTCATAGTAAAAAACTCAATTCCGGGACAGAAGGTAGCCTTTGGAGTAAATAAGGTAAAGCATGGAAAGGCTGAGGGGCGCCTCCTTGAGGTGCTTGAAAAATCACCCCTTGAGACGGAGGAAGCCTGTCCATATTTCGGACAGTGCGGAGGCTGTACATACCAGACTGTGGCATATGATAAGCAGACAGACATGAAGCTTGCCCAGGTCAAGAAGTTAATTGCAGATGCAATCGGCACAGAGGAGGAGACTGGTTATGAGTTTATCGGAATTAAACCAAGTCCCCTTAAGGAAGAGTATAGAAACAAGATGGAGTTTACCTTTGGTGACGAATATAAGGATGGTCCCCTTGCCCTTGGCATGCACAAGAGAGGTAGCTTCTATGATATCGTGACAGTCAGCGGGTGTAAGATAATAGACAGGGATTTCAGGACAATCCTTGATACAACACTTGAGTATTTTAAGGGGACAGGACTCACATATTTCCACCGTCTCACACATATGGGCTATCTCAGACATCTGCTGGTGCGTAAGGCAACAAAAACAGGAGAAATTCTTGTGGATTTAATTACAACCACACAGACTGAGAGCTTTGATGAAGCGGCAGTATTGGCAGGCTGGAAGGATGCCCTCTTAGCCCAGAGCTATGCAGGTACCTTTAAAGGAATCCTTCATACCAAAAATGACAGTGTGGCAGACGTGGTCAAAAATGAAGGAACAGAAGTCCTGCATGGGGAGGAATTCTTCTACGAGGAGCTTCTGGGACTGCATTTTAAGATATCTCCATTTTCATTTTTCCAGACAAATTCTCTGGGAGCAGAGGTGCTCTATGAGACAGCCAGAGAGTTTATAGTGGATGGAGACGAGTCAAAGCTTAACGAGATGACAGTATACGACCTCTACAGCGGAACAGGAACCATCGCCCAGATGATGGCACCG
Organism: Bacteroidaceae bacterium; assembly: GCA_963620375.1. Classification (GTDB taxonomy): domain Bacteria; phylum Bacillota; class Clostridia; order Lachnospirales; family Lachnospiraceae; genus Roseburia. Next base: position 813 of record CAVFAM010000248.1, on the reverse strand, counting down.
GTCTGCAAGGAGGTAGTGGGTGTTGAAATCGTAGAGGAAGCTGTGGAAGCTGCAAAGGAGAATGCCAAGCTCAACGGACTGGATAACTGCAAGTTTCTGGCAGGAGACGTGCTTAAGGTGCTTGACACGATTGAGGAAAAACCGGATTACATCATACTTGACCCACCAAGGGATGGCATACATCCAAAGGCGATTGAGAAGATAATCGCATATGGGGTGGAGAATATGGTGTATATATCATGTAAGCCGTCCAGCCTGGCCAGGGATTTGGAGATATTTACTGCCAGGGGATATGAGGTTGGGAAGATTTGTTGTGTGGATATGTTTCCGAATACAGTGCATGTGGAGACGGTAGTATTGATGTCAAGAAAAGATAAATAAGGGACAGAAAGTGGTGTCTTTCTGGGCTTTTTCGGAAGTTTGGATTTGAAGCCCGACTCCTAAAAAAGCTCTGTTGTCTTATATGGAAACATATCTACTGCAAAAATGTGTGTCAGGTTGTGACCTCGGATTAGATAACGCAAATTGAGTGTGTAGATTAGATGTCAGGTATTTTTGAGAGAATTTTGGAAAGCAAAAAAGTTGACAACTAATCCAGCAACTCGATACTAAGGGCATTTTTGGACAGTGGAATAGATGTATGGAAGGAGTGGTAGAAAATGATTAGGGCGACAACAGATGAAGTTATTCAGTTTATGTCTCAATATTCACTGGAAGATGTGTTGTCTGGAATCATAGAGCTGCAGATGCTCCTCTATGGGCATGATGATACATTCATTCCTGCGTCTGAATATTTAGCAGTAAATGCATTAT
>CAVFAM010000247.1:0-4144 GCA_963620375.1 Bacteroidaceae bacterium | reverse complement strand
CGAAATCGATGGACTTTATTTCCTGGGATAATTATCCTGCGAACGAAGATTCGTATTCCAGAATTGCTATGAACCATGATCTGATGCGTGGAATTAAAGGTGGACAGCCATTTGCCTTAATGGAGCAGACTCCAAGTGTGACAAACTGGCTGGCATATAATGCCCTGAAACGTCCTGGAGTTATGAGACTCTGGAGCTATCAGGCAATGGCTCATGGAGCAGACACCATCATGTTTTTCCAGATGAGACGTTCAATCGGAGCCTGCGAGAAGTATCATGGGGCGGTTATAGACCATGTGGGAAATGAGAATACACGGGTATTCAGAGAGGTCACAGCCCTTGGCAAAGAGCTTGGACAGATTAAGACTAAGGTGATGGGAAGTGAAACCAAATCAGATATTGCAATCTTAATGGATTGGGATAACTGGTGGGGAATTTTCTATTCTGCAGGTCCAAGTGTGGAGCTTGATTATATCAGGGAGCTGAGACGCTACTATGAGGTTCTCAGAAACATGAATTATAATATTGATATTATATCAGGCGAGTCTGACTTTACTAAATACAAGCTGATAATTACACCAGTCTGGTATATGGTAAAGGGTAATGATGATGAGAAAATGCGTGCCTTTGTTAAAAACGGCGGAAGCTGGATTGCAACATTTTTCAGTGGCTATGTGCAGGAGAATGATTTGGTCACAGTAGGCGGATATCCAGGCAAGTTACGTGATATTTTAGGCGTATGGGTAGAGGAAGAGGATGCCCTGCCAAATGATGTGGCTAATGAATTTGTATATCATGGCAAAAAATATCCGGCAAGGCTTCTCTGTGATTTGATGCACCTGGAAGGTGCTGCACAGGTTGACGAAAAGGGATATTTAAAAGACTTTTATCAGGGAATGCCAGTTATCAGCTGCAATAATTATGGAGAGGGAAAAGCATATTATGTGGCTACAGCATCTGATGAGGACTTCTATGTGGATTTCCTGTCAGATATTTGCCATGAGTGTGGAATAAGCCCTGAGCTTGAGGCACCTTGCGGTATTGAAGTAACAAGCAGGGAGAATGATAAGGAGAAATTCTACTTTATAATGAACCACTCTGATGAGCCAAAAGAGATACAATTCCCTTATGATGGATATGACATAATCACTGGTGATAAGTTTAACAATGGCAGACATGTCATAGAGCCTAAGGATGTTAAAATTATTATGACTGAGAGCTTATAGAAATTAAATAATTTGATACAGCAAACCGCCTGTACTTCCTGATTGTTAAGGAGTGCAGGCGGTTTAATGCTGCTATGCAGCACTATCATTTTGAGCTGGACTTGTTACGATACTCAGCAGGACTTAAATTCATATGCTTTTTGAATTTAATATGGAAATAGTCAACATTTTTATAACCTACACTGGTTGCTATCTCATAAACCTTCATATCAGTATTTTCGAGTAAATCAATTGCATGCTGTATTCTGACCTTATCAAGATAGGAATTAAAATTCTGTCCCATTTTCTGGAAAAAGAGCTTTCCAAGGTAGGAGCTGTTGTAACCGAACAGTGGTGCCAGAGTTTCAAGCTTTAATGGCTGGGAATAATTATTGGCAATATATTCAATCAAATCATCAAACACATTATCACCAGACTGGGTGCCTATGGCACGTATAATCATTTCAAACTGTTCAGAAAAATACAGCAGGATTTCATACAGGTAAAATTTGTTTTCTATTAACTCTATAATAGCGGCATTGTGTGCAAAGGGAATGTCGTTATTGCTGTATGTATGCATTATAGACTGTTTTATCTGCAAAAATATATCCGCAAGAAAATATTTTATAGAGGATACAGTATCCCCTGCTGTATAGAGCTGTTCCTTCAAATCAGACAGAACCTTACCGATTTTACCATAGTGTCCTATTTTTATATAATCTATGAGCTGCTTTGAGTAGTATTGAGCTGTATCTGTATTGACAACAGAGCAATAGGCAGCCTCATCTGGAAGCATGTCATAAGACAGGACATGCTGATTCTCGTCACAGAAGAAGCGCCGTTCCATCAATTTACGGCAGATTTCATAGGCGTAATGTATCTGGGAAAGTGAGGATACAGTTGGACCATATGTAAGGAAAACAGAGTCAAGCGGTGAACCCTTTTGTGTCCCTTCGGCGTAATGCCTAAGACAGGAATTGAAGCGTTCCAGAGCAAAATTTCCCTTTAATATAATAACGTTATGATTGTCGATCATGATATTTTCAAAGGAATTATTCCCCTGATTAGTTACACGCAGTAAATCGGCAAAATTGTAGAAGTTGTAATATGGTGTGTAATTTTCATATATAACTACCTGATAAATCGGAGAGGTAAGTCCAAGCTCCATATAATTTATTGAGGAATTGAAATCAGCCTCTGTGAGCAGGTCATATAAGATGCCCGCCTTTGCCTTTTTCAGATACTGGTTTCTGGAACTTGTCATGTGGTTTTCAGATTCTATTTTTTCACGGACTGATAGCACAGCCTCTGTCAGTTCATCCTCGTCAAGGGGCTTGGTGAGATAGAAAGAGGCACCACAGTTTAGGGCTGTCTGGGCATATTTGAAATCAGAGTATCCGGACAGAATAATAAAGGCACCATTGTAGCCATTCTGGCGGGCTGTTTCCATCAGCTCTGTACCATACATTCCGGGCATACGGATATCCAAAAGAACAAGCCCGGGCTGATAGCGCTTCATCATTTCCAGAGCATCAGTCCCGTTTCCTGCTTCGCCACATATGCAAAAACCAAGCTTTGCCCAGTCTATAATGTATTTTAATCCTTCACGGACAAGCTGTTCATCATCTACAATCAGTACATTGATTAATTCGTGTTCCATGGTTAAAAAGTCTCCTTTGGAAGTTTTAGAGTGACAATTGTGCCATCCTCAGGATTACTGTCAATTGTCATATAGTAATCATTACCATAGTATAGGTGTATTCTCTGTGTAATGTTATATAATCCAATGCTTCTGGTATCTTCAGGCTTGTGGGTAGAGATTTTCTTGCGGAGATTCTGCAAGGTCTCATAATCCATGCCTATGCCATTGTCGGAAATTGTAATAAATAAATCGTTCCCTTCTGCACTAATCTGTATGCGGATAAGACCATGTCCATCTATACGCTCCAAGCCATGAATAATACCATTTTCCACAATTGGCTGGAGGAGCAGAGGCAGAATTTTGATTTTATCTATATTCAGGGTCTCATCAATTACAATTTCAGAATTAACCCTGTCACCGAAACGTAGCTTTTGTATTGCCAGATAGGTCTTGATATATGACAGCTCATTAGCAAGTGCGGTAAAGCTTGTGCCTGTATTTTCCAACACATAATGCATAGATTTGCCGAGAAGCTTAATAGATGCAGCTACATCCTGATTATTGCTGGCAAGTGCCTGCATACGGATGGTCTCCAGCGTATTGTACAGAAAATGAGGATTAATCTGGCTTGCGAGCATTTTGAATTCCATTTGCTGCTGCTGGTTAACGAGCTGTTGTTTTGACAGTTCGGTTTCGTAATACAGGGCATCTTTTTCGTGAATCAGGTCTACTGTTGATCTTAAATCATCAAAGGTCTCTGTAAGCTCGTCATCTCCCTTGAACTGGTCAATGATGTTGTAATCGCCAATGCTTGCCTGATGCATGGCACTGCGCAGGGTTTTGACACGGGTGCTGAAATATGTGGAAAACCATACCATTAAAATAGTAGGTGCGGCAATCGAAATAAATAATATGACAGCGTAGATAGTGATTACATGCCGCATGTCCTGATAAGCATCGGAATCACAGGTCTGGATAAAAAACAGATTATCTGTTTTATAGGGCTGGAAGGTTACATAATTGGTCAGAATCTTGGAACCATCTATATTCAGCCAGCCAGTATGGCGGTAAAATTCGCCGGTGAAGTCATCTGGAAAAACCATTTCTTTTTGAAGCAGACCTGGTGTTGAAGCATAGAAAATACAAGAGTTATCCATGCACATTGCAATTTTATAATCCGACTGTTCAATTCGATTTCTCAGATAGTTGTTGTCAAGAGATACAACAAGGTAGGCAGAGTATTGGTCTGATGCTATTCCTATCCGCCTTATCAGAGAGAGTTCCTGATAAGAATTTT
>CAVFAM010000246.1:0-2626 GCA_963620375.1 Bacteroidaceae bacterium | reverse complement strand
GCATACTGATAACCAACTGTCTTTATAAGAATGTATAGTGCAGCTCCCAGCACCACAGTAACTATCGAGGCAAGCTTTGAGTCTACCCTCATGTTGATAAGAACTACTCCATCTGCCCAGCAGATAACTGTAAGCATTTTTATCAGATAATATAATATCAGATAGGTTTGCATACTGATTGGCACTGAAACCCCTGCAAGTTCAGGATAGCTCTGCACTGGTGCGCCTAAGCCCTCGAATTTGTAGGTTGCCCAGACTGCTGCCAGCCTCAGATAAATCATAACTCCATATATCAGGGCACTGAAGATTCCAGCCACCAGCAGCTTGTTCTTAAGCATACGTTTTCTTCCTATATATGTCGTGTGAAGTATTTTGCCCATATCCGTCTTTTTCTCTGCGCTGACACAGGCACCACTTATCAATGATATGCTCAAAAGCAGGAGCAGCACGTTTACGATTTTCTCATCTTCCAACAGATTGCCGTACTCATAATAATTTACATACCATGCCTCTATCCCCTTATAGTCCCTGACACTTTGCACATACTGGGTCTGTTCCGTAAGCTTCTCAAGCAGATTGCGCCTGTACTCCAGACTGCTGTGCAGCATCTCTGATGTGGCAGCATCCTGGGCAGATGCCTTACCCTCATCATAAAGCTCCAGTACCTGCATATGTCTGGCATCCTCTTCATCCACCAGAGCCTGAAGCTCTGCAAGTCCCTCCTCTGACTTTTCAGAAGGTACTCCCACATATTCATGAATAAAGTCATTGTAGCCCTCCTGAAATCCCATAAATTTCACATCAGGAATTGGGTTGATATATATGAGCGCAATTATTATGCCGGCAGCCACAAGTATTCCCTTTTGCGATATCATAAGCTTGTAAAACTCAGCCATCATCACTGACAGCTTTTCCTGCAATCCACTCCTCACACCAGAATACCATGCTGTCACCTTTTGAACCACTCTGCCAGAGCCAAGCCTGTGGCTTGCAATCGGATATCTGAAATGTGCCACCAGTATCGCCACACATCCAACCAGTATAAGCAGAGCCAGCTGTAATATCAGATTAACAAACATCTTATCCACAGGGCTTGATGCAATATTAAGGTTTTTGTACTCAGACCAGAGTCTGGCATCTATACAATTATAAAATATATTGCAGTAATGTAGATTTTCAGCTCCCTGCCCTGTCTTAATCCATGTGTACAGCCCATATTCAACCAGACCAAATATCAACACACCACCCACGGCAGCCATGAAGTTATCTATTATCCAGAAAAAACTCCAGACAATAAGTGCTGCCAGGAAACAGCTTAGCACAGAATAAAAGTATTTCACTATACAGAACTGACCGATTGTCAAACTATATGTCAGCATAAAATACTTCTGAACCGACTGAACAGGCTGCGACAGGTCACTTATTATGTTTCCACCATATTTGACATTTGCAGCCACAAGAAGCGACAGCTTGACCACAAGTGTAAAAAATGCTGTGGCAAAAAACATAGCTCCAATCCGCCTGGCAGCTAGTCTGCCTCTGCCTTTACTACAGGTGTGAAGCACACACTGGAGAGCTTTCTTTCTCTCATCAAGACAGGCAAGTGCTATAAATACCGTCCCTATAAATATGGCTATATCAGCCTCATCAAAACAAAAGTAGGTCTCCAATGCCAGTCCACTCAGCTCTGTGACATGGAGGTCTGCAATCTTTGTGAAATCATTCTTAGTCTTTTCGATATTTCTTTCCGAAAAAGAATCCTCAACATTAAAAATTGAGAAAGAATTCAAATTGTCAGAGGCGTTTAGAATTTCCTCAATTTTCGAGCTGTAATTAGTCACATATTCCTCGTCATAATTGCCAAATGCGGGATTTTGCCTGACAAAAAGAACCATGGTGCATATGTAAATTGCAAAAAGAAGCAGAAGTATTTTCTTCTTAGTTAATAACTTGTAGATTTCCATAGATAATATCCCTTTTCCCCTCTATTTCCCCTGTTTTATGTATCCAATCATAGGATAATTGTATACTCAATTCAATCCGTTATGCGCCAAAAGACATATTTTGAGCATTTTTGGTGATTTCATCTAATATCAATCTAGCATATTCCATATTTACAGACAAGGGACAGAATTGTCAAAATTGTTGACAATTCTGTCCCTTGTGGTTCTATTATACCTTATTCAGTCCTTGATTATATCACTACACAGGTTCCGGTATCTTAAATCCTGCTTCTCCCATTTTTCTATAAATTTCTTTTCTGTTATTCCAAGCTTTTCTGCGCCTCGTTTTATGTCATAATCGCCATCCTGTACACTTGTAAATATTTCCACTTCACGACCTATTTCTCGCTCCTGTTCCCTTGCTTCATCCCATAAAGTACACAATGTCAGCTCACCTGCTTTCTTATTATTAACTTTCATATTTGTTGTTGCTACAATTACATCAATTACTTTTTCATCTACCGCTCTATCAGCTTCAAACTCCCTTAATGCTGCAATTCTCTGTGCTACCGATTTTTTAGTATCATATATTATAGACATTATTTCAAACAAATCCACATTATACTGATTATGAAGCACCAGGTCATTGTCCTTCATCTGTATTATATTTATCGGATAGTTTC
>CAVFAM010000245.1:0-3271 GCA_963620375.1 Bacteroidaceae bacterium | reverse complement strand
AACCCAGGCAGCGGAAGCGGTTCCTGCAAAGTTCAGGATGGCAGAGCCATCTGGATTAGTGAAGCCGCAAAGGTGAAGCACCAGGGCAAAAAGGTAGGATATTACAACACCCAGCAGGATAGGGATGATTTTAAACATACCCTTTCCCCAGATGTTAAATATGATGATAACAGCCAGAGCTACAAGGGCAATCAGCCAGTTGGTAGAAGCATTTGCGACAGCCGAAGGTGCAAGACCCAGACCGATACAGATGATAATCGGGCCAGTTACAACAGGCGGCAGGAAGCGCATAACCTTTTTGACTCCTACAAGCTTGATGATGAGGGCGAGCAGCAGATACAGCAGACCAGCTACAAAAATACCGCCACAGGCACAAGCCAGCTTGTCTGACTCGCTCATAGTGGCAAAATCCCCCTGATCAAGGCTTGCGATTGTTGAGAAACCGCCAAGAAAGGCAAAGGACGAACCAAGAAAGGCAGGAACCTTAAACTTGGAGCATACATGGAAAAGCAGGGTTCCGATACCTGCGCAGACCAGGGTGACCTGCACGGATAAGACCTGCTGTCCTGTTCCAAAGTAGCCGTTTACAAGAATTGGGACAAGAATTGTTGCACCAAACATTGCAAACATGTGCTGAAGTCCTAAGATTAACATCTTAGGTGTGCCAAGCGCACGGGCGTCACGGATGACATCTTTTGTTTCGTTCATGAAAAACTCCTCCTTATAAATAAAAAATTATATACATAAAAAATGGGCACTTAGCCCATTTTTTTAGTCGGTGATATTTACATCTATGACGCTTCCCACAGCAGGATTTGCATCCACAGGGGTCTCGCCAATCACATCAAGATAGAACATGGTATAAGTCTGAACCATGTATGGCTCAACCCACAGGTAGCCGATTCCAAGGGACAGAACAACCAGAAGCCACATGCCGATGAAGCTTAAGTAGATATAAAAAAGCCTGCCCTTATTTCCCTTCATCAGACCTACAGCATTCTTAAAGCACTGCATAATGCTCATATCTTCATTGTCAAGCATTACGAAAAAGACCAGTGCAAATACAATGTTTATGAAAACTGAAAGCACAAGTGACAGCAACAGCAGCCCGATAATTAGTGGAAGCTTTGCTACAGTCAAATCGCAGAAAAAGTAAACATACAGGGCTGGTAACATTCCGATTAATGAAACTGCAAAAACCAGCAGATAGCCCAGTATATATCTGTCGGTGCGGCTCTTGAAGCAGCAGAACACATCCGATACCTTACATTCTTTTTTGCGGGCAATAGACAGATGGATACGGAAAAGTCCGATTTGCAGTACTCCTGAGAGAATCGCAATCAGAAACTCTGCAATATAATAAATTATATAGTTTGTAGTTGGAGTGGCAGCTCCGTTTACCAGCCGTGAAAATGGAATCTCAATAAGGGTGCCCAGAAGCATTACGATAACGAAAGCCCCCATGGTTATTCTATAGTTGCCGATGAGATTTCCTCTTGCGGCTGCTTTTAATTGTTTGCATGTCTTCATGTCTGTTATAACTCCTTTTTGATGCCTTTGTATTTTGACAAATCCAAAGCTGAAAGCTTATACTGTATTCATCATAGATAATGGAGCAGAATATGAAACCAGAACCACAGATGAACAGATATTTTTATATCGCAGGCTGGATACTTATGGCTCTTTTTGCCATGGGCGCTGCGGTCATACATATAAAGGGTAAAACCATACTAAACTATGTGCCGCCCTGCATGTTTCACAGAGTCACGGGCTATTACTGTCCGGGCTGCGGTGGGACACGGGCTGTATTTACGTTTTTTAAAGGCGACATAGTCAGAGCCTTTAAGTTTCATCCCTTTGTACCATATACCTTTATACTTGGCGGCTGGTTTATGCTGTCCCAGACTATACAGAGATTGTCAGGGAACAGAATAAAAATCGGGATGAACTTCAGGATAGTATACCTTTGGACAGCACTTGGAATAATTGCTCTAAACTGGATTATAAAAAATATGTTTATCCTAGTATGCGGAATTCATCTCCTGGATTAAATCCGAGTAGTCTATTCCGGTCATCTGGGAATAAGCGTTTAATATTCCATCAATGCTTCCATATTCTCTAAGCAGAGTGATTATGGAAAAAGCATATATAATAGTAGTGATTGCAATTCCAGCTATACCCAGCCAGAATGCCAGCTTGCTCTTTGAGTTTAAGCTTGTCTCGCCACCCTTTGACAAGACTGCAAATATGACAGCCAGGGCTCCTAATGGAATTGAAAAATAAATACAGGTACAGGTCGCAATTGAGATGACAGCAAGGACAAGTGCCGCTGTCTCCATTGCATGTGATCTTTTATCTAGCATAATTACCTCCTAACAAGTTGATTTTATTGTATCACTTCATATATAATACGAAAAGGAAATCTTTTTAAAATCGAAAGGAAATTAGAATGGATATAATTGCAGCAATTGCCGAGGAACTAGGCATTAAAAGAAGTCAGGTTGAGGCTACGGTTCAGCTTATAGATGAGGGAAATACCATCCCTTTTATCGCCAGATACCGTAAGGAAAAAACCGGTGCCTTAAATGATGAGGTGCTCCGTAACCTCTTTGACAGACTTACATATTTAAGAAACCTTGAGGATAAAAAGCAGACCGTGCTTGCAAGCATAGAGGAGCAGGGCAAGCTCACAAATGAGCTTAAGGCTCAGATTATGGCAGCCCAGACCCAGGTCGCTGTGGACGATTTATACAGACCATACAGACCAAAGAGAAGAACCAGGGCGACTATTGCAAAGGAAAAAGGACTTGAGCCACTGGCTGCAATTATCATGGAGCAGAAGACTGCTGATATTGCAAAAGAGGCAGAAGCATTTGTAAATCCGGAAAAGGAAGTTAACACTGTTCCTGAAGCCCTTGCAGGCGCAAAAGATATAATTGCAGAAATGATATCGGATGAGGCTGATTATAGAACAAAAATCCGTGAGATGACCATGCAGAAAGGACATCTGGTGTCAACAGCCAAGGACCCGGAGGCTGAGTCCGTATATGAGATGTACTATGAGTATGATGAAGCACTTTCAAAGGTAGCAGGACATAGAACCCTTGCCTTAAACAGAGGTGAGAAGGAGAAGATTCTCACAGTCAAAATTGATGCGCCAACAGAGGATATCATCAGATATCTGGAGAAAAAAATCATAACAGAGGACAACCAGCAGACAACAGCCCTTTTAAAGGAGACCATAGAGGATGCCTATGACAGACTTATAGCA
>CAVFAM010000244.1:0-3276 GCA_963620375.1 Bacteroidaceae bacterium | reverse complement strand
CATATATACTGAGGGCTGTCTGTGATTCCTTTACGGTTGTGCCAATAGGGCAGACGGTTTTTAACTGGGATCATCTGCTGAGCTCCATGACTAAATACATGGGTGATATGTTCATTATAGGCTTTAGAATATTTCTTCCTTTTTTTGCCTGTATTATGATTTTGAACTGTGTCCTTGGTATTATGGCAAAGGTTGCACCACAGATGAATATGTTTTCTGTCGGTATGCAGCTTAAACTGCTGGTTGGTTTTGCAGTAATGTTTTTTACAATGTTTCTTCTGCCTGGAGTTGCTAATTTTATTTATAAAGAAATAAAGACAATGGTGGTTTTGATAATTGAAGGATTTTATTGACAAACAAGATGAACATAAATATTTGATGGAATATAATCTGCAGTGGTTTGCTAAGGATGGCGAAGGCGGTGAGAAAACAGAGCCGGCTACAGCTAAAAAGCTCAAGGATGCCAGAGAAGATGGTAAGGTAACAAAGAGTAAGGAGCTGACAGCAGCCTTTGACCTGATAGTTTTGTTTCTTGTCCTTAAGATATTTATGTCCTTTGTGGGTGAGAGACTGGTCGGTATCTTTGGTTATGTATATGACAGGATGCCTGAGTTTCTGGAGGTAAACAGCAATAAGCTGACCTCTGTAGCTGCTTCACACTATCTGACAGATATTCTGTTTCAGATAACTATCACGATACTGCCTTTTCTTTTGTTTGGAGTTGCAATAACATTTCTGGTAAGTGTTGTGCAGGTAGGCTGGAAGGTGACAAGCAAGCCGCTTAAGCCGGATTTGAATAAGTTTAATCCGATTAATGGATTTAAGAGAATTATTTCCAAGGATTCGCTTTTTGAACTGCTCAAATCAATTATTAAGATAGCAGTTATATTCTGGGTGGCATACAGCCGTGTGAAAAATCACAAGGAAGAATTATTTATACTTTATGAAATCCCACTAAATCAGGCAATCGCCCTGATTGGAAGTGTGATAATAGATACAGGCTTATACATCAGTATTGTCTATCTGGTTATTGGATTTGCTGATTTTGCATACCAGAAGCACAAGTTCAACGAAGACATGAAGATGACAAAGCAGGAAGTAAAGGACGAATTCAAGAATACTGAAGGAGATCCACAGATAAAGGGACGCCAGCGTAGGAAAATGCAGGAGACCTCCCAGCGTAGAATGATGCAGGATGTTCCCAAGGCAGATGTTGTTATTACCAACCCGACCCATCTGGCTGTTGCCATAAAATATGATGCGGATGTAAATACTGCACCGATTGTCCTTGCAAAGGGTGAAGAGTATGTGGCACAGAAGATTAAGGAAGTGGCAAGGGAAAACAACATTGAGATTGTTGAAAATAAACCCTTGGCGAGAATGCTATACCATAATGTCGATATAGGAGCGGAGATACCGCCCGAGCTGTATCAGGCAGTTGCAGAGGTTCTTGCCACGATTTATAAAGCCAGAAATTAGCTGGAAATATAACATAAGAGAAAGGAGGAAAAAGGAATGCTGAAGAAATCTGATATTGGAGTTGGCTTATATTTACTTGCAGCGATTATATTCTTTATCATTCCGATTCCGTCTCTTTTACTTGATGTAATGCTTGCAATAAATATAGGCATTGCACTCATTGTATTATTTAACGTATTGTTTGTGAAGGAAGTACTGGATATGTCTTTCTTCCCAACCCTGTTACTGTTTACCACAATTTTCAGAATTTCCCTTAACGTGTCTTCTACAAGACTCATTCTTTCGACTGGAGATCCTGGTAATGTAGTAAGAACCTTCGGTAACTTCGTTGGTGGAGGTAATCTGGTAATTGGTGCAATTGTCTTTATTGTACTTATTCTTATACAGTTTATTGTTATCAATAAAGGTTCAGAGCGTATCGCTGAGGTTACAGCCAGATTTACACTGGATGCCATGCCTGGTAAGCAGATGGCTATTGATGCGGACTTAAATACAGGAGCAATTACTGATGTACAGGCAAAAGAGAGACGAGAGAAGATACAGGCAGAGTCAAGCTTCTTTGGAGCCATGGATGGTGCCACTAAGTATGTAAAGGGAGATGCGACTGCCGGTCTGATTATTACCTTTATCAACTTAATCGGTGGAACTGCGATGGGTGTCCTGTATCAGGGGCTGACCTTTAATGACGCAATCCAGCAGTTTGGTATACTGACAATCGGTGATGGACTTGTATCACAGATTCCATCCCTTGTCATATCGCTTTCAACAGGTATACTTGTCACAAAAGGCTCAAATGAGGCTGATTTCTCAGGTGTGCTTGTCAAGCAGCTTTTTGGTATACCACAGGTTATGTATATTGTCGGCGGTGTTTTGATTTTCCTTGGAATTGTGACTCCGCTTCGACTTGAGTGGTGGCTGTTCCTGGGACTTGGTCTGATATTTATTGTGACAGGAAGAAGCATCAGCAACAGTATCGGTGTTGAGAATATAGAGGAAGAGGTGCATCAGGCTGAAAACGAGGCTGAGGAAATCAGGCGGCCGGAGAATGTTGTATCCCTCCTGCAGGTTGACCCGATTGAGCTTGAGTTTGGATATGGTATTATTCCACTTGCTGATGTAAACCAGGGTGGAGACCTGCTTGACCGAGTTGTAATGATTAGGAGACAGATTGCACTTGAGCTTGGTACTGTAGTTCCTATTATCAGATTAAGGGATAATATCCAGCTTAATCCTAACCAGTATATTATCAAAATAAAGGGGATACAGGTTACTGAGGGAGAAATCCTCTTTGACCACTATATGGCTATGAATCCTGGCTATGTGGAGGAGGAGATTACAGGTATTCCGACCTTTGAGCCTTCATTCCACCTGCCAGCAATCTGGATTACAGAGAGCCAGAGGGAGAGAGCGGAGAGCCTGGGTTATACTGTAGTAGACCCGCCTTCAATTATTGCTACGCATCTGACTGAGGTAATCAGACAGCATATTGCAGAGCTTCTCACCAGACAGGATGTACAGAATCTGGTCAACAACCTCAAGGAATCCAATCCAGTGCTTGTGGATGAGCTTATACCAAAGCTGCTTGGACTTGGTGAAATCCAGAAAGTCCTTCAGAATCTTCTGGAGGAGGGAATCTCTATCAGGGATTTGCTTACAATATTTGAGACACTGGCAGATCATGCACAGACAACGAGAGATACGGATGTGCTTACAGAATATGCAAGACAGGCTCTTAAGAGAGCTATATCCAGCAAATATTTCCCTGCAAATGAGACAACAAGTGTTGTTACACTTGAT
>CAVFAM010000243.1:0-2934 GCA_963620375.1 Bacteroidaceae bacterium | reverse complement strand
CTACAAGCCTGCTCCCACAGGAGGCAGCAGCTACTGGTGTGAACTTTAACCAGCTCTGCGAGAAGCTTATAGAGATTTCATTAAAGAAATATGAGGCATAATATGAGTGAAAGAGAATTGATGCCCGGCATGACTCTGGAAAATATAGCCAGAGCCTGCAAGGGCAGATATACAGGCAATGAAAAGCTTTTATCTGAGCGGATATCAGGAGCTGTCACAGATAGCAGACAGGTGACAGATGGCTATCTCTTTATACCCATAAAGGGTGAGCGTGTTGATGGACACGATTTTATACCACAGGTATTTGCCCAGGGAGCGCTTGCTGTCTTATCGGAAAAGGAGCTGGAAAATCCGGCAGGACCATATATTCTGGTGGAATCATCAACCCAGGCGATGAAGGATATAGCAGCCTTTTACCGCAGCCAGATAAGGGCAAAGGTGGTAGGAATCACAGGCAGTGTTGGCAAGACCAGCACCAAGGAGATGATTGCATCTGTCCTTGAGGAAAAATACAGCGTGCTTAAGACTGCCGGAAACTTCAACAACGAGATAGGGCTTCCCCTTACACTTTTTAGAATCAGGGACTATCATGACGTGGCAGTTGTGGAGATGGGCATTTCGGATTTCGGAGAGATGCACAGGCTGGGTGCCATGGCAAGACCGGACATCAGCGTCATCACTAATATAGGTTACTGTCATCTGGAAAATCTCGGTGACAGGGATGGAGTCTTAAGGGCAAAGACTGAGGTGTTTGACCACTTAAATGACAATGCAAGGATTATCTTAAATGGTGATGATGACAAGCTTGCGACTAAGGCACAGGTTTCGATTACAAAATCACAGCTCATAGATTCCATATACTACGGACTGGGTGCATCAAGTGAGTATGGCATTACAAAGCAGATATATGCTACAGATGTAGAAAACTTAGGCTTTGACGGCATGACCGCAAGAGTCCACACACCAAAGGGAGCCTTTGATGTGCATATCCACATTCCAGGCGAGCACAATGTATACAATGCCCTCTGCGCAACTGCCGTGGGCTTGGAGTTTGGACTTGACCTTGATATGATTAAGGCTGGCATAGAAAAAGCCAAAACCATTGCCGGCAGGACAAATTTTATCAAGGCAAATGATATGACAATCATAGATGACTGTTACAATGCAAACCCTGTATCTATGAAGACCAGCCTTGAGATTTTATCCCATGCAAAGGGACGTCACATAGCAGTCCTTGGTGATATGGGAGAGCTGGGCAGTGATGAGGCTGCACTTCATTATGAGGTGGGAGAAGCTGTGGGCAGATACAGGATTCATACCTTGTTCTGCGCTGGAAAGCTGGCTGTAAATTATGCCGAGGCGGCAAAAAAAGTCAATCCAGAATGTGACGTACATTACTTTGAGAACAGGGATGATATGCTGGCTGAGCTTAAGGCTTATGTACAAAAGGGTGACACAATACTTGTGAAAGCGTCACATTTCATGGAATTTACAGAGGTTGTGACTCAGATTTCATGTTGATAATGCGGACTTCCTACATTGTAGGCTGTGTAAATCTTCTGGTGTACAGTGTATTTTGTAGAAAAAATATGAAGTTAGCCATGGGACTTATGCGAGATAGTTGGTATAAGTTTTCTAAATTATCTCATTGCTTTATGTAATGGAACCCCATGGCAGTTCATATTTTGTTCTGCTGCCATGCATCCAGAGAAGCTGCCAGTGGCAGGTTCGATGGTAAAACAACTGTACACCATCCGATTATCGAAAGGTTGTGAGCAGGAAGTCCTAATTAGCATACATTAAAAGAAGCTGTAGATGGTAATATGTAGATGAAATCTGAGTTGAGAAAAATATATAAGAAGAAAAGTGAGGAAAAAATTATGGCACAGAACCCAATAGTTACAATTACAATGGAAAACGGAGACGTGATGAAAGCAGAGCTTTATCCAGAAATCGCTCCAAACACAGTAAACAATTTTATCAGTCTTATCAACCACAATTTTTATGACGGAGTAATTTTCCACAGAGTAATCCGTGGCTTCATGCTCCAGGGTGGAGACCCAGATGGAAACGGAACAGGCGGTCCAGGATATGAAATCAAGGGTGAGTTCTCAAGCAATGGATTTAAGAATGACTTAAAGCATACACCAGGAGTACTCTCAATGGCTAGAACAATGATTCCAGATTCAGCAGGCAGCCAGTTCTTCATCATGCACCAGGCAGCTCCACACCTTGACGGAGATTATGCCGCATTCGGTAAAATCATCGAGGGAATGGATGTAGTAAACAAGATTGCAGAGATGCCAACAGACTACAGCGACCGTCCACTTGAGGACCAGGTCATGAAAACTGTCACAGTAGAGACATTCGGAGTGGACTATCCAGAACCTGAGACAGTATAGGAGATTTTTCTACATGGGAAAAAGCAATGAGGGAGCAAGTGATAAGCTTGCTCCTTTTTGGAAGGATAAAATAAGAGTGGCAAAAAACGCCCAGGATATAGCACAGGCAAAGCGAGAGAACAGACCCGT
Source organism: Bacteroidaceae bacterium (assembly GCA_963620375.1). Lineage (GTDB taxonomy): Bacteria > Bacillota > Clostridia > Lachnospirales > Lachnospiraceae > Roseburia. The sequence goes on along the minus strand of CAVFAM010000243.1, from coordinate 403 downwards.
AATAGGACTTGATACAGGAAGCAACTCTGCAGAGCTGTGGGGCGCAGACTATGTGGTGATGGATGAAAATGCCATAGACGAAGCTCTCGCAGAACGTGTATACAAGCGCCACGCAGGAGAGCCGTGGACGATAGCAGAGACAAAACGCTGTATAATCAGAGAGCTGACAATGGATGACATAGATGCCCTGTTTGAGCTGTACAGTAAGCCGGGCATAACAGACTTTGTAGAGCCCTTGTATGAGTACGACAAGGAATGTGAATATGAGAGAGCCTATATAGAGCATATGTATGGCTACTATGAATATGGCATGTGGCTGGTATTTTCCAAAGAGACCGGAAAGCTCATAGGACGGGCAGGACTGGAAAATCGAGACTACTGTGACGAATCAGAAACATATCAC
>CAVFAM010000242.1:837-3290 GCA_963620375.1 Bacteroidaceae bacterium | reverse complement strand
CCTTGACAAAGAGGGAGCCCTTGTGGAAATCGAGGATTACTCACATAACGTAGGTACATGCTACAGATGTCATACAACTGTAGAGCCAAGAGTATCAAAGCAGTGGTTTGTAAAGATGGAAGAGCTTGCAAAGCCAGCCATTGAGGCTGTAAAGAGCGGCAAGACTAAATTCGTTCCAGAGCATTTTGACAAGACATACTACCACTGGCTTGAGAATATCAGAGACTGGTGTATTTCACGTCAGCTCTGGTGGGGACACAGAATCCCGGCCTTCTACTGTGATGACTGCGGAGAGCTTGTAGTAACAAAGGAAAACTCATGCAAGTGTCCAAAATGCGGCAAGGAGATGAGACAGGATCCAGATACACTTGATACATGGTTCTCATCAGCCCTCTGGCCATTCTCAACACTTGGCTGGCCAGACAAGACAGAGGAGCTTGATTACTTCTATCCTACAAACGTACTTGTAACTGGCTACGATATTATTTTCTTCTGGGTAATCAGAATGATGTTCTCAGGACTTGAGCATACAGGAGAGGTACCGTTCAACACAGTACTTATCCACGGACTTGTAAGAGATTCACAGGGACGTAAGATGAGTAAGTCTCTCGGAAACGGAATTGACCCACTTGAGGTGATTGACAAGTACGGCGCAGATGCCCTCCGTCTCACACTTGTTACAGGAAATGCACCGGGAAATGACATGCGTTTCTACTGGGAGAGAGTTGAGGCTTCCCGTAACTTTGCCAATAAGATTTGGAATGCATCACGTTTCATCCTTATGAACCTTGACAAGGCTGACAGCTCATCAGTAGAGCTTGCTGACCTGGCACCTGCAGACAAGTGGATTCTTTCAAAGCTCAATACACTTGCAAAGGATGTAACTGAGAACATGGAGAACTATGACCTGGGTGTTGCTGTTCAGAAGATTTACGACTTCATCTGGGAGGAGTTCTGTGACTGGTATATCGAGATGGTTAAGCCACGTCTCTGGAATGATGAGGATACAACCAAGGCAGCAGCCCTCTGGACACTTAAGACAGTACTGACAGAGTCACTTACTGGAATGATGAGGATACAACCAAGGCAGCAGCCCTCTGGACACTTAAGACTGTGCTTACAGAGTCACTTAAGCTGCTTCACCCATATATGCCATTTATCACAGAGGAGATTTTCCTTAACCTGACAGACGAGGAGACAATCATGCTCTCTAAATGGCCAGAGTACAAGGCAGAGTGGAATTTCCCAGAGGCAGAGACTGCAATCGACCATTGCAAGGATCTGGTAAAGGGTGTCAGAAATGTCCGCACACAGATGGATGTTCCACCTTCAAGAAAGGCAAAGCTTTTCGTAGTATCAGATGATGCTTCAATCAGGGCTGACCTTGATGCAAATAAGGACGTATATGTAAATCTTGCATCTGCCAGTGAAATCTTCATCCAGGCAGACAAGGCTGGAATAAGTGAGGATGCTGTATCTGTAGTTATTCCGGGAGCTGTAGCATATCTTCCACTTGAGGAGCTGGTTGATTTTGAAAAAGAGAAGGAGCGTCTCAATAAGGAAAAGGATAAGCTTACCAAAGAGCTTGCCCGTTCAAGAGGAATGCTTTCAAATGAAAAATTCCTTGCCAATGCAAAGCCTGAAAAGGTAGAGGAAGAAAAGGCAAAGCTTGCAAAATACGAGCAGATGATGGCTCAGGTAGAGGAAAGACTTGCCTCAATGAAATAATCTCTTTGTTGATAAAACCATTTGTATTGTTCCTAGGGTTATGGTATCATGGTACTAACTAAAGATGTCTTAACTAAAGAGGAATGAAGGATGGAAGCAGGCAACATTGTTAGGAGAAAACCTCAGGTTAAAATTTCATATGATGAGATGAGTGCCTATGTCACCCTCCCAATGCGGAATGTGGGGGATGAGTATACTGTCGGTGAAGTGATGGATGCCCTCTCTGAAAACAGGGTGACATATGGTATTAAGCAGGATAAAATTCTTGAGATGATAAGCCAGAGAACCTATGGCAGGGAGATTCTTGTTGCAGAGGGCAGACCTGTTGTCAATGGCACAGATGCAAGCTTTGAGTTCAATTTTGATACTGATCTGCACAAGAGACCCCTTGTCAGGGAAAATGGCACCGTGGATTACTGGAGCATCCATGCCATAGAGGTAGTCAAAGAGGGACAGGTTATTGCCACATACATAGACCCTGTGGATGGCACAAATGGCATGTCTGTCAGAGGCAAGGAGATTATTGCAAGAAAGGGCAGACCCTTACCACCACTTACCGGTAAAGGCTTTGAGCGGTCTGAAGACAACCGTACATATACAGCCACTGTATCAGGTAAGATAGAGAAAAATAAAAACCGTATCACTATTTTGCCAGTCTATGAGGTCAATGGCGATGCAGATGTAAATGTGGGTAACATTGATTTCAGAGGTGACGTGATTATTCA
>CAVFAM010000242.1:0-827 GCA_963620375.1 Bacteroidaceae bacterium | reverse complement strand
TGTATGCTCCGGTGAAAAGATTAAGTGTAGTGGCAACCTCACTGTTGACGGAGTATCTGAGGGCTGCAGCATGGTAGCCGGCAAGGATATCATTCTGCGAGGCGGAGTTGTTGGAGCAGAGAAGACCAGAATAACTGCAAAGGGCAATATAATTGCAAAATTCATAGAGTATTCCTATGTCGAGGCAGAGGGCTTTATCGAGGCTGATTCTGCTATGAACAGTGAAATCATAAGCTATGACAAGCTGTATTTTCATGGTAATCCAGGCTCTGTTGTCGGCGGCAATGTATTTGGCTGCGCAGGTGTTGAGGCTGACTGCCTTGGCAATTCAACTGAGATAAAGACTGAGGTTGGCGCAGGCATCCACAGAAAGATGAGAGAGCGCAAATTCAAGCTTGAGGAAAGTATTCAGGAGTCAAAGGACACCATAGAGGATTTAGAGGAGCGACTCAGGGAGTTTGAAGAGTATGCAGCCCAGCACAATATTGATGTCACTGATGATGAAAGACGAATAGGTATTTTAAAGAAGAGAATAGAAAGACAGGCTAAGCTGTATGAGGATATGGAGGCACTTGCCAGTCTTGAGCAGATAAAGGACAGGGCAAAGGATGCCATAATCAAGGTTAACAAAACAGTTTATCCAGAGGTAAATATCTCTATTGATGATATCAATTTTGTACACAGATACAAGGATGCCAATGTCGAATTTTACCGCATAGGAGAAAATATCCGTATGCTTCCAATTGGCAAATAAAAAATTTGTCGTATAGCTTAAACTTAATAGAAATTTACTTGCATAAAAAGGTCACTATATTATAATATTATAG
>CAVFAM010000241.1:9808-17549 GCA_963620375.1 Bacteroidaceae bacterium | reverse complement strand
CAATATGAGTCTGGATGAACACCAGGTTGAGGCTGTGAAGGAAGCTGCCAGAAATGGACTCCTAATAATAACAGGAGGACCGGGAACAGGAAAGACAACAACCATCAACACCATAATCAAATATTTTGAGATGGAGGGCATGGATATTTTCCTTGCGGCACCGACAGGGCGTGCGGCAAAGCGAATGAGTGAGACCACAGGCTTTGAAGCCAGAACCATTCACCGTATGCTGGAGTTAAGCCGAGGAGCAGAAGGCTTAGCAGCCTTTGAACGGAATGCAACCAACCCTCTTGAGACAGACGTTATTATAATAGATGAGATGTCGATGGTTGATATTTCCCTTATGTATTCGCTTCTTAAGGCAGTTGCCGCTGGAACAAGGCTTATACTGGTAGGTGACGTAAACCAGCTTCCTAGTGTTGGACCTGGAAGCGTGTTAAAGGACATAATTGATTCAGACTGCTTCCACACTGTTAAGCTCACAAAGATTTTCAGGCAGGCAAGCACCAGTTCTATTATTGTCAATGCCCATAAGATAAATGCGGGAGAGCCTGTGGAGCTTGATAATAAAAGCAGTGACTTTTTCTTTTTGAAAAGATATGATGCAGACCAGATAATAAATGTCACCCTGCAGCTGGTTAAGGAAAAGATGCCTAAATATGTGGATGCAGATGAGTACGACATACAGGTGCTGACTCCGATGAGAAAGGGCTTACTTGGGGTAGAGAGGCTTAACACCATATTGCAGATGTACCTTAATCCGCCGGACAAGAGAAAGCGTGAAAAGGAATTCAGGGGTGTGATTTTCAGAGAGGGCGACAAGGTTATGCAGGTCAAGAATAACTATCAGCTGGAATGGGAAATCCGCACCAAGTATGGACTCAGCATAGACAGCGGCACAGGAATTTTTAACGGAGATACAGGCATTATAGAGGAGATAAATGATTTTGCGGAAACCATGACCATATCCTTCGACGAGGGCAAAATGGTTGAGTATTCCTTTAAAAATCTGGAGGAACTGGAACATGCCTACGCTGTTACCATCCATAAGTCTCAGGGGTCAGAGTATCCTGCGGTTGTGATTCCGCTTCTTACAGGACCGCAGATGCTTGTAAACAGAAACCTCTTGTATACAGCAGTTACCAGAGCCAAGAAGTGTGTTACTATAGTAGGAAATGATGAGACCTTCAACATGATGATACAGAATAATCTCGAGGCAAAAAGATATACCGGACTAAAGGCAAGGTTACAGGAAGGAATAATATAGAATGAAAATCATAAAGCTTCAGGCAGGAGATATACCATATGCACTTGCTCTGGCAAATCAGACCTTTGATTTCTGCATAAGGCAGGGGAGCCAGCCCGGCATGGAAAAAGTGATAGGCTTTTACAGGGATTATGCCAGGGAGAATGTCCTGACAGAGCAGGTGAAAAATAAAACATTACATATGTGGGGAGTCAGAGAGGGAGACTATCTTGTAGCCATGTCAGCCATGACTGTGGCAGGTCATATAACCATGCTCTATGTACACCCGCAATACATGAGACGCAAATATGGCAAAAAGCTCTTGCATACAATGAGGACTTTTGCTGCAAATGAGCTGGGGCTTAAAAAGGTCACTGTCAATGTAATGCCTGTCTGGTCGTCAGGATATTTTGTCAAAAACGGATTTAAGTATCTGGTAAATGATAATGCAGATGGAGAAATTATCTATATGTCCATGACTGCCGGGGCGGTCCCGGAGGTCAGATACAAGACAAGGCATGTATCAGTCAGGACTATTCTCTGGATATGTATAGGATGTCCTGTACTTATTACATTAATAACCATAGCTTATACACTGTACTATTTGAATGTTTAGTGTATGGAATAAATGAAAATATTTGGCACTTTTTTTACGATATTACCTGTTGAAAAAAGTGCCATCCTATGATAAACTTTTTACAATTTAGGTATGTGCGGGAAAAGAGGTAAACTCTTTTTTTTTGCCATCAAATAATGAAAGGCAGGGCAAAGGATGAAAGCATTTTTAATTCTCGAAGACGGTACAGTGTTTACTGGAACCAGTATTGGTTCAACAAAAGAAGTGATAAGCGAGATAGTATTTAACACTTCAATGACTGGATATTTGGAGGTCTTGACAGATCCTTCATATGCAGGACAGGCAGTCGTGATGACTTATCCGCTTATTGGAAATTATGGTATTACACCAGATATGGAGTCAGGCAGACCTTGGCCGGACGGATATATTGTCCGTGAGCTGTCACGTATGCCAAGTAACTTCCGTTGTGAGGGAACTATACAGGACTTCCTCAAAGAGCATGATATTCCAGGTGTGGCTGGTATTGACACCAGGGCACTTACAAAAATCCTTCGTGAGAAGGGTACCATGAATGGTATGATTACCACAAACGAGAATTATAATCTGGATGAAATCATCCCTAAGCTTAAAGAATACACAACAGGCAACGTGGTTGACAAAGTTACCTGTACAGAGAAAAAGGTTCTTAAAGGAACAGGAAAGAAAGTTGCTCTTCTTGATTTTGGAGCAAAGAACAATATTGCAAAATCATTAAATGAGAGAGGCTGTGAGGTTACAATTTATCCGGCACGCACAAGTGCAGAGGAAATCTTAGCCACAAATCCTGACGGAATCATGCTTTCCAACGGACCTGGAGATCCAAAGGACTGCGGAACAATCATTGATGAGGTTAAAAAGCTCTATGACAGCAATGTTCCTATTTTTGCAATCTGCCTCGGACATCAGCTTATGGCACTTGCTACAGGCGCAGATACCCACAAGATGAAATACGGACACAGGGGTGGAAACCATCCTGTAAAAGACCTTGCAACAGGACGTGTTTACATTTCTTCCCAGAATCATGGTTATGTGGTTGATACAGACAAGCTTGACCCAAATGTTGCAGTTCCAGCATTTGTAAATGTAAACGACGGCACCAACGAGGGACTTAAATATGTAGGAAAGAACATTTTCACAGTTCAGTTCCATCCGGAGGCCTGCCCTGGACCACAGGATTCAGCATACTTATTTGACAGATTTATCAACATGATGGGAGGAGAACAGTAATGCCAAGAAATAAGGATATAAAAAAAGTATTAGTAATCGGATCCGGACCAATCGTAATTGGTCAGGCAGCAGAGTTTGACTATGCTGGAACACAGGCTTGCCGTTCTCTCAAAGAGGAAGGTGTGGAGGTATGCCTTGTAAACTCCAACCCTGCAACAATCATGACAGACAAGCAGATTGCAGACCAGGTATACATCGAGCCGCTTACGCTAGATGTGTTAAAGGAGATTTGCTTAAAAGAAAAGCCAGACAGCATCCTTCCTACACTTGGAGGCCAGGCTGGACTTAATCTGGGTATGGAGCTGGCAGAGAGTGGCTTCCTTGAGGAGCAGGGAATCAGGCTTATCGGTACAACTGCTGAGACTATTTTTAAGGCAGAGGACAGACAGGCATTCAAGGACACAATGGAAAAAATCGGCGAGCCAATCGCCGCTTCACAGGTCGTAAACAATGTGAAGGATGGTATCGCATTCACAAATACTATTGGTTATCCGGTAGTTCTCCGTCCTGCATTTACACTTGGTGGTTCAGGCGGTGGAATTGCACACAACGAACAGGAGTTAGTTGACATCTTAACTAACGGACTCAGACTTTCAAGAGTGGGAGAGGTGCTGGTAGAGCGCTGTATCGCAGGCTGGAAGGAAATCGAGTACGAGGTGATGCGTGATGCAAACGGAAACTGTATCACAGTATGTAACATGGAAAATATCGACCCTGTCGGAGTCCACACAGGAGATTCAATCGTAGTTGCACCATCTCAGACACTTGGAGACAAAGAGTACCAGATGTTAAGAAGCTCAGCCTTAAATATTATAGATGAGCTTAAGATTACAGGTGGATGTAACGTGCAGTATGCTCTTAATCCTGATTCCTTTGAGTACTGTGTAATCGAGGTTAATCCACGAGTATCACGTTCGTCAGCCCTTGCTTCAAAAGCAACAGGATATCCAATCGCAAAGGTTACAGCCAAGATTGCCCTTGGATATACACTTGATGAGATAAAGAACGCAATCACACAGAAGACATATGCTTCATTTGAGCCTATGCTTGACTACTGTGTAGTAAAAATTCCAAGACTTCCATTTGATAAGTTCCTTACAGCAAAGAGAACTCTTACAACCCAGATGAAGGCAACAGGAGAGGTTATGAGTATCTGCGATAATTTCGAGGGTGCTCTGATGAAAGCCATCCGTTCTCTTGAGCAGCATGTAGACTGTCTCCAGTCATATGATTTTACAGGACTTTCAGATGATGAGTTACATGAGCAGCTTAACGTAGTTGATGACCGCCGTATATGGGTTATCGCTGAGGCGCTCCGCCGTGGCTTCTCATATGATATGATTCATGACATCACAAAGATTGATGTATGGTTCATTGACAAGATTGCAATCCTTGTAGAGATGGAGCAGACACTGATTAAGTGTAACGCTGCTGTGGCAACTGCAAGAGGTACAAAGGCAAATGAGCTTACAGTAGAGCTTCTTAAGGAAGCAAAGAGAATAGAGTTCCCAGACAATGTAATTGCAAGACTTACAGGCAAGACTGAGTCTGAGATTAAGGATATGCGTTATGCAAACGGAATCGTTGCAGCATATAAGATGGTAGACACATGTGCAGCTGAGTTTGCAGCAGAGACACCATACTACTACTCAGTATTTGGAAGTGAGAACGAAGCAGCAGAGACCCATCCACAGAAAAAGGTACTTGTACTTGGTTCTGGCCCAATCCGTATCGGACAGGGTGTTGAGTTTGATTACTGCTCAGTTCACTGTACATGGGCTTTTGCAAAAGAGGGATGGGAGACCATCATTGTAAACAACAATCCGGAGACAGTATCAACTGACTTTGATATAGCAGATAAGCTCTACTTTGAGCCTCTTACAGCAGAGGATGTAGAGAGCATTGTAAATATTGAGAAGCCTGACGGAGCAGTAGTCCAGTTCGGCGGACAGACAGCCATCAAGCTTACAGAGGCACTCATGAAGATGGGAGTCAAAATACTTGGAACCAAGGCAGAGGATGTAGATGCTGCCGAGGACAGAGAGTTATTTGATGAGATTCTTCAGAAGACTGAGATTCCAAGAGCCGCAGGTGGAACTGTATTTACAGCAGAGGAAGCTAAAAAGGTGGCAAACGAAATCGGCTATCCTGTACTTGTCCGTCCTTCATATGTACTTGGTGGACAGGGCATGAAGATAGCATGGAATGATGATGAGATTGAGGAATTTATCGGAATCATCAACACAATAGCCCAGGATCACCCAATCCTTGTAGACAAATACCTTATGGGTAAAGAGATAGAGGTTGATGCAATCTGTGATGGAACAGATATCCTGATTCCGGGTATTATGGAGCACATTGAGCGTACAGGAGTCCACTCAGGAGACAGTATTTCAGTATATCCTGCCCACACAATCAGCCAGGCAGCAAAGGACAAGCTTGTAGAGTATACCAAGAGACTTGCCCAGGCACTCCATGTAATAGGAATGATTAATATCCAGTTTATTGCAATGGGCGATGATATATATGTAATCGAGGTTAACCCACGTTCGTCAAGAACAGTACCTTATATCAGTAAGGTTACAGGTATTCCGATTGTTGACCTCGCTGCAAGAATTATCATGGGTGAGACAATCAGGGGAATGGGCTATGAGCCTGGACTTGCACCTACAGCAGACTATATTGCAATCAAGATGCCTGTATTCTCATTCGAAAAGCTTCGTGGAGCAGAGATTTCACTTGGACCTGAGATGAAGTCTACAGGAGAGTGTCTTGGAATAGACAAGACCTTTAACGGAGCACTCTACAAGGCCTTCCTTGGAGCAGGAGTACAGCTTCCTAAGTATAAGCAGATGATTATGACTGTAAAGGATGCTGATAAGCCGGAGGCAGTAGGCGTGGCAAAGAGATTTGAGGCACTTGGCTACAAGATTTATGCTACCAGAAGCACTGCCAAATACTTACAGGAGCATGGTGTAAATGCCCTCCGTGTAAATAAAATCTCACAGGAATCACCAAACGTGATGGATCTTATCTTAGGACACAAGATTGACCTTGTAATTGATACACCTACACAGGGTAACGGAGATAAGAGCCGTGACGGCTTCCTTATCAGACGTAATGCAATTGAGACAGGTGTTTACTGTATCACAGCTATGGATACTGCAAATGCACTTGCACTTTCACTTGAGACAGCACATGAGAAGCTGACACCGGTTGATATTGCTACTGTTAAAAATATATAGAGATACATTAATTGCTGTGAAGGGCACCCTTTGTGAGGGTGCCCTTATTTTATTTATAACACTACACCTGGTATTCCATCCAGAAATTACCTCAAGTAAAGGTATTTGTAAGTCCGCCCAAAATGGACTATAATATAGCTAGTTGTGAGGTAAGTTTTATGACAAGGAAAAAGCTTCTGGCTGTGACTTTAACAGCAGGAATTTTGATAAGTTCATATGGTATTTATGATTTGCAGGCAGCATCAGTAGATGATTTGCAGCAGCAACAGCAGGAACTTATAGACAAGGGCAATGCTTTGCAGGAGGAGCAGGATGATTTAAAGGGCACCATGAGTGGACTTAATTCTGACCTCGACTCCTTATCTGCCTCTATGTCCTCACTTCAGGAGGAGATAGACACCAAGCAGGGGGAGATAAGTGAGGCAGAGACTGAGCTTGAACAGGCGCAGGCGGATGCAGATGAGCAGTATGAGGCTATGAAGCTCCGCATACAGTATTCCTATGAGAATGGTGGTACTTTTTCATGGACTACATTGTTTGAAGCAGATGGAATTGTTGATTTTATAAATCGTGCCAGCTATATGTCTGAGATAACCAAGAGCGACAGGGAGCTTTTAAAGACCTACGAAAAGACTCTTGAGGATATTGAGACGAAAAAGACAGAGCTTGAAGCTGAGAGAGAAGAACTGCTGGCAAAGCAGGATGAGCTTGAGACTAATAAAACTAACCTCTTATCCAGCATATCCCAGGTATCATCAGCCATGGATGCAAATCAGGAGGCAATGGATGCAAATTCAGAGCAGGCAGCTGCCTTAAAGGAACAGATTGCAGCGGCTGAAGAGCTGGAAGCCCAGCTTGAAGCACAAAAGGCAGCTGAGGCGGCTGCCCAGATAGAGCAGGCAAAGGCTATGGAGAATGAAATGGCTCAGGCGCCGGATACATCGGGTACACCAGTGAATGCAGAGACAAGTGAGGCAGAGCTTTTGGCGGCACTTATATACTGTGAGGCTGGAGGAGAGAGCTATGCAGGACAGGTTGCAGTGGGGAGTGTAGTTGTGAACAGGGTAAACAGTACATATTTTCCGGGTTCAATCACAGATGTAATATATCAGAGCGGACAGTTCAGCCCAGTGGCGAGCGGTAAGCTTGCTTTAGTGCTGGCAAACGGGCTGACCACGGACAGCTGCAGGAATGCGGCAAATCAGGTTATAGGCGGAAGTGTGTCTGGAAGCTGGCTGTTTTTCTGCCTTAATACAGGCTCTGTAGAGGGAACAGTAATCGACCATCAGGTCTTCTATTAGGAAGGCCTGGTGGTTTTTGCATTTTATTAAAAAATAATTTTTTTGTGAAAAAATAACAAAAAAAATAAAGAAAGCATTACTAAAACATTGATAGTCGATTAAATAT
>CAVFAM010000241.1:0-9798 GCA_963620375.1 Bacteroidaceae bacterium | reverse complement strand
GTGCTACAATGACATTGTTAAAAAATTAACAGCACAAAACAGTTTAGAAAGTAAACTGCGAAGTCAAACAGTTACTTAAAAATAAAAAAGGAGAAAATGAAATGGCAGAGAAAGTTGTTATCGCAAGTGCTTGCCGTACAGCAATCGGCAAAATGGGAGGAGCATTAAGCAATACTCCAGCAGCAGATTTAGGAGCAATCGTTATCAAGGAAGCTTTAAATCGTGCAGGCGTTAAACCTGAGATGGTTGACGAAGTTAAAATGGGATGTGTTATCCAGGCAGCTCAGGGACAGAACGTTGCTCGTCAGGCAGCAATCAAGGCAGGACTTCCAATCGAGGTTCCAGCAATCACAATCAACGTAGTTTGTGGTTCAGGTCTTAAGTGCGTAAATGATGCAGCTACAATGATTAAGGCTGGTGAGGCTGATATCGTTGTTGCAGGTGGAATGGAGAACATGTCAATGGCTCCATATGCTATGACAAAGGCTCGTTTTGGATATAGAATGAACAATGCAACAATCATCGACTGTATGGTAAATGATGCATTAACAGATGCATTCAACCACTACCACATGATGATTACAGCAGAGAATGTATGTGATAAGTATGGAATTACCCGTGAAGAGTTAGATGAGTTCTCAGCAAACAGCCAGCAGAAATGTGAAGCTGCAATCGCTGCAGGCAAATTCGATGAGGAAATCGTTCCAGTACCTGTTAAGGTTAAGAAGGAAATGGTTGATTTCGTAAAGGATGAGGGACCACGTCCAGGAACAACAGCTGAGTCACTTTCTAAGTTAAGATGCTGCTCTGGTAAAGAGGGTGGACTTGTTACAGCTGGTAACGCTTCAGGAATCAACGATGGAGCAGCTGCAGTAGTAGTAATGAGCGAGAGCAAGGCTAAAGAGCTTGGTATCACACCAATGGCTACATGGGTAGCTGGAGCACTCGGCGGAGTTGAGCCAGAAATCATGGGTGTTGGACCTGTTGCTTCAACAAGAAAGGTACTTGCTAAGACAGGACTTACAATTGATGATATGGATCTTATCGAGGCTAATGAGGCATTCGCTGCACAGTCTATCGCAGTTGCAAGAGACCTCAAGTTCGATATGAGCAAGGTTAACGTAAACGGTGGAGCAATCGCACTTGGACATCCAGTAGGAGCTTCAGGATGTCGTATCCTTGTTACACTTCTTCATGAGATGAAGAAGAGAGGATCTAACAGAGGTCTTGCTACACTTTGTATCGGTGGTGGAATGGGATGTTCTACAATCGTTGAGAAATACTAATTTCTTAAAGCTTTAAATTAAGAGGGGGTGCAGGGCATCCCCTTGATATGGTTTAGTTATGTGCCATAATGGTGCATTGTATTTAAATTCAATTCTAGGAGGAATGAACGATGAAGGTTGGAGTAATCGGAGCCGGAACAATGGGACAGGGTATTGCTAAAGCATTTGCCCAGACAGAAGGATATGAAGTTGCACTCTGCGATATCAAGCAGGAGTGGGCTGAAGGTGGAAAGGACAAGATTGCTAAGGGTTATGCAAGACTTGTTGAAAAAGGAAAAATGACACAGGAGACTGTTGATGGAATCCTTGCAAAAATCACACCAGGTTTAAAAGAAGATTTATGTAAAGACGCAGACCTTATCGTTGAGGCTGCTTTCGAGAATATGGAAGTAAAGAAGACAACATTCTCTGAGTTAGACAAGATTGCTAAGCCAGAGTGTATCTTCGCTTCAAATACATCATCACTTTCTATCACAGAGATTGGAAATGGATTAACACGTCCAATGATTGGAATGCATTTCTTCAACCCAGCAGATAGAATGAAACTCATCGAGGTTATCGCAGGTGTTAACACACCAGCAGAGACTGTTGATGCAATCAAGAAGATTTCAGAGGAAATCGGAAAGACACCAGTTCAGGTTAACGAGGCTGCTGGTTTCGTAGTAAACCGTATTCTTATTCCAATGATTAACGAAGCTGCTTTCATCAAGATGGAAGGTGTTTCAGACATCGCTGGTATCGATACAGCTATGAAGCTTGGTGCTAACCATCCAATGGGACCACTTGAGTTAGGAGATTTCATCGGATTAGATATCTGCCTTGCTATCATGGATGTTCTTTACAATGAGACAGGAGACAGCAAGTATCGTGCATGTCCACTTATCCGTAAGATGGTACGTGGTGGCAACCTTGGTGTTAAGAGTGGTAAGGGATTCTACGTTTACAACGCAGACCGTACAAAGACACCAGTAGATGCAAAATAGTAGCGATAAAACCAGTCTCAGCAAAAATACATATGGGAAGCTTGCTTACCGATATGTATTTTTCCTTGAGACGTTAACGTAACCGAGCAAGCAGCCATGTGTGGCGGATTGTGAGGTTGCGTAGGATTGTGGGAGCGAAGCGAAACAATCCGTGGTTTTATAATGAAATATAAAATATAATAATTTCAAGGAGAATAATCATGGATTTTACTTTAGACAAGAAACATGAGATGGCTCGCGACTTATTCAAACAGTTTGCAGAGACAGAAGTAAAACCTCTTGCACAGGAAACTGACGAGACAGAGCAGTTCCCAGCAGAGACAGTTGCAAAGATGGGAAAATATGGATTTATGGGAATCCCAGTACCAAAGGAGTACGGCGGACAGGGATGTGACGCTCTTACATATGTAATGTGTGTAGAGGAGCTCTCAAAGGTATGTGGAACAACAGGTGTTATTGTTTCAGCTCATACTTCACTTTGTGTAGATCCAATTATGACATACGGAACAGAAGACCAGAAGCAGAAATATGTAAAAGACCTTGCTACAGGTAAGAAGCTTGGTGCTTTCGCATTAACAGAGCCAGGAGCTGGTACAGATGCCCAGGGTGCTCAGACAAAGGCTGTTTTAGACGGAGACGAGTGGGTTCTTAACGGATCTAAGTGCTTCATCACAAATGGTAAAGTTGCAGATGTATACATCGTTATCGCTATCACTTCTATTACAGAGGATAAGCGTGGACGTAAGAAGAAGAACTTCTCAGCATTCATCGTAGAGAAGGGTGCTCCAGGATTCTCATTCGGAACAAAAGAGAAGAAGATGGGTATCCGTGGTTCTTCTACATATGAGCTCATTTTCGAGGATTGCAGAATTCCAAAGGATGCTTTACTTGGAGCAGAAGGAAAGGGATTCCCAATCGCTATGCACACACTTGATGGTGGACGTATCGGAATCGCAGCTCAGGCACTTGGTATTGCAGAGGGTGCTTTAGAGAGAACAGTAGCATATACAAAAGAGAGAAAACAGTTCGGACGTACAATCGCAGCTCAGCAGAATACACAGTTCCAGTTAGCAAATCTTGCTACAGAGATTGAGGCTGCTAAGATGTTAGTATACAAGGCTGCTATGAAGAAGCAGGAGTTCGCTAACGGCGCAAGAGTTTCATACTCAGTTGAAGCTGCTATGGCTAAGCTTTTCGCAGCAGAGACAGCTATGAATGTTACTACTAAGTGCGTACAGCTCTTTGGTGGATATGGATACATTCGTGAGTACGATGTAGAGCGTATGATGAGAGATGCTAAGATTACAGAGATTTACGAGGGAACTTCAGAAGTTCAGCGTATGGTTATTTCAGGAGCATTACTTAAGTAATTAAGCATTAAGATTTGATAATAAAAGGAGAAAAATACATGAATATCGTAGTATGTATTAAACAGGTTCCTGATACAAAGGGTGGAGTTAAGTTCAACCCAGACGGAACACTTGATAGAGCATCAATGCTTGCAATCATGAATCCTGATGATAAAGCAGGTCTTGAGGCAGCACTTAGAATCAAAGATGAGACAGGAGCAAAGGTTACAGTTGTAACTATGGGACTTCCAAAGGCAGATGCAGTTCTTCGTGAGGCATTAGCTATGGGAGCTGATGAGGCAGTTCTTGTTACAGACAGAGTATTAGGTGGAGCTGATACATGGGCAACATCAAGCACAGTTGCAGCAGCACTTAAGAAGCTTGATTATGACATCGTAATCACAGGACGTCAGGCTATCGACGGAGATACAGCACAGGTTGGACCACAGATTGCAGTACATCTTGGACTTCCAGTTATCTCATACGCTGAGGACATCAAGGTTGAGGGAGACTCAGTAGTTGTTAAGCGTCAGTATGAGGACAGATACCATGAGATTAAGGCTAAGATGCCAGTTCTTATCACAGCTCTTTCAGAGTTAAACGAGCCAAGATACATGACACCAGGCGGAATTTTCGATGCATGTGACAAGGAAATTACTGTATGGGGCAGAGCTGATCTTACAGATCTTGATGATGCAAACATTGGACTTAAGGGTTCTCCAACAAAGATTGCAAAGGCTTCTGACAAGGTACCAAAGGGAGCAGGAGAGAAAGTTAACCTTGACCCAGCAGAGTCAGTTAATTACCTTATGGAGAAATTCAAAGAGAAACACATCATTTAATGGAGGAACCAAAAATGGGTTTAGAAGAATATAAGGGCGTATATATCTACGCACAGCAGGTAGACAATAAGCTTAGCGATATTGCCTTCGAGTTAATCGGAAAAGCTAAAGAATTAGCAGCAGACTTAAATACAGAGGTTACTGCAGTACTCCTTGGATCTAACGTAAAAGGATTGGCTGATGAGTTAGGTGAGTACGGAGCAGACAAGGTTATCGTTGTTGATAATCCAGTATTAGAGACATACAGAACAGAGCCATACGCACAGGCACTTGTAGCTGTAGTTGAAGAGTACAAACCAGAAATCTTATTAGTAGGTGCAACAGCAATCGGCCGTGATTTAGGACCAACAGTTTCAGCTAGAGTTGCAACAGGACTTACAGCAGACTGTACAAAGCTTGAGATTGGAGATTTCCCACTTGTAGCTGTACCAGGAAAAGAGAGTGAGCAGAAGCACAATCAGCTTCTTATGACTCGTCCTGCATTTGGTGGTAACACAATCGCTACAATCGCATGTCCAGACAACCGTCCACAGATGGCTACAGTTCGTCCTGGTGTTATGCAGAAGCTTCCAAAAGAGGCTGGACGTAAGGCAGAGGTTATCGAGTTCAACCCAACACTTGAGGAGAACAACCGTTACGTTGAGATTTTAAACGTAGTAAAGGCAGTTGGAAACGTAGAGAACATCATGGACGCAAAGGTTCTTGTATCTGGTGGCCGTGGAGTTGGAAGCGCAGAGAACTTCGAGATGCTTCGTGACTTAGCTTCATGCTTCAAGGGTGGTATGGTATCATGCTCCCGTGCAGTTGTTGAGAATGGCTGGTTACCAGCAGATTACCAGGTAGGACAGACAGGAAAGACTGTACGTCCACAGATTTACTTCGCAGTAGGTATTTCTGGAGCTATCCAGCATGTAGCTGGTATGGAAGAGTCTGACCTTATCATCGCAATCAACAAGGATGAGGATGCACCAATCTTCGACGTGGCTGATTACGGTTTAGTAGGAGACTTAAACAAGATTATTCCACAGCTTGTTGAGGCTTTAAAGGCAGCAAAGGCAGAGTAATCCTGTAAAAATACGAATACTTAAAAGGACAGATCTTCGGATTTGTCCTTTTTTTAATACCAAAGTCTGTATTGATTTAGTGTCATAGCAATAGTATAATCAATACAGACTTTGTTATATTTTTGTCAATTAAGGAACACTGACCTTAATAAAGGAGGTGATTCCCCAAAGATTAAAATAGCAGAAGGCAGAGTCAAATATAAAAACACCGTATTCCAGAGAGAAACGGGAGTAGGAGGAAATTGAATATGGATTACACACAGACACAAAAGGTAAACGTGAAGGGTAAGGGCAAGGTAGACGTCAAGTTTATGACAGAGCTTGCACTTCTCACAGCAGTACTGCTGGTGATGGCTTACACACCACTTGGTTATTTTTACATAGGGGTTATGCCGATTACCCTGCTTGTAGTACCGGTAGCAGTAGGAGCGGTAGTGTTAGGCTATAAGGCGGGCTTGTTTTTGGGACTTGTATTTGGACTGACAAGCGTACTACAGCCCACAGGAATGGCAATTCTTACAATTATGCCGGTACAGGCAATTGTCACAGCAGTTGTGCCAAGACTTTTTGTAGGACTTGTTCCAGCACTTGTCTATAAGGCATTAAATAAGGTGAGCAGGAGAAGAAGCATCAATACATCTATTGCATGCCTGCTTGCACCAATCACAAATACTATTTTGTATCTGAGTTTTTTTGTCATTTTTATGGGAGATTACATGGCAAAGACTCAGCCACAGGTATACGGATTTATCACAAACAGTGGATTTTTCAAGAGCTTTGCAATAGTTCTTGCATCTGTTGGGGTAAATGCAGTGGTAGAGGCTTTTGCCTGCCTCATAATTGCATCAGCAATCTGCAATGCACTTTTGCATACAGTAAACAAGCAGTAGTTAATAAAGGAAGATGACATGAGAGAAATAGATTTTATGGAGGTTGGCGGCTTTAAGGTCGGTCAGGCAGAGGACACAGAGGGCATCACAGGAATTACAGTCATGCTCATGGATAAACAGTCGCCAGCAGGAATTGACATAAGAGGTGGCGGTCCGGCATCCAGAGAGACACCACTTCTTAATCCGGTAGCAGACTGTAAGGGGCTGCACGCTGTAATCTTAGGCGGAGGCTCAGCCTTTGCACTGGATGCGGCTGGTGGAGTGATGGAATATCTGGAGGACAGGGGCATAGGACTTGACGTGGGAGTTACCAGGGTGCCACTTGTCTGCCAGAGCAGACCGGATAAGGAGATGGCTAAAAAGGCATGTGAAAATGCCAGCTATTCATCTGTGCAGAATGGAAATCATGGAGCCGGCATGGGAGCCACAGTAGGCAAATACCGTGGGGCAGAGAACTGCATGAAGGGCGGTATCGGAACCTATGCGGTGGAAATCGAAGGACTTAAGGTGGGAGCCATGGTTGTGGTAAATGCCTGTGGTGACATCTATGATATAGAGACCAATCAGGTTATTGCCGGCTGTCTTAAGCCAGATGGCACACTGGTAAATGATGAGCTTGCATTTTTTGAGGATGCAGCTAAAATGATGCTTGCAGTCAAAGAGCGCACCAATACCACCATAGGCATTATCGCAACAAACGCAAGCTTTGGCAAAAGCGAGCTTAACAAGATAGCATCCATGGCTCACAATGGATATGCCAGAGCAATCCGCCCGGTGCATACCATGATGGACGGAGACAGTATCTATGCAGTTTCAACGGGTGAATTTGAGGCAGATATTAATCTGGTGGGTTCCCTTGCAGCATATGTCATGGGAAAAGCCATTGGACGTGGCTGTCAGGCAGCGGAAAGCGTAGCCGGAGTTAAGGCTGTCAGGGATTTGTAGAAGCCTGGCAGATATTTGCAATTAAGTTATAATCGAGGTAAAAACATGTTAAAAGGAAAAACAGTCGTTTTAGGAGTAACAGGAAGTATTGCGGCTTATAAAATAGCATATCTTGCAAGTGCATTGGTCAAATTACATGCAGATGTAAACGTCATTATGACAAAAAATGCAACTAATTTTATTAACCCAATCACATTTGAGACATTGACGGGAAATAAGTGCCTGATAGACACCTTTGACAGAAATTTTCAGTTCAATGTGGAGCATGTGGCACTGGCAAAAAGAGCGGATATCTTTATGGTAGCCCCAGCGTCTGCGAATGTAATCGGCAAGATAGCCCATGGCATAGCAGATGATATGCTGACTACAACAATCATGGCAAGCAAATGCCCAAAGCTCATATCGCCAGCCATGAACACTAATATGTTTGAAAATCCTATATTGCAGGACAACCTCAAAATCCTTGAGAAATACGGATATGAAATCATAAATCCAGCCAGCGGTTATCTTGCCTGTGGAGATACAGGAGCAGGCAAGATGCCAGAGCCGGAGACCCTGCTTCAATATATCCTTAGAACCATAGCCAGAGAAAAGGACATGGCAGGCAAAAAGGTGTTAATCACAGCAGGACCAACCCAGGAAAAGATAGACCCTGTGCGCTACATCACAAACCACTCAACAGGCAAGATGGGATATGCACTGGCAGAAAACGCCATGCAGCGAGGTGCAGAGGTGACACTTGTCACAGGACCAGTAGCAATAGAGCCACCAATGTTTGTAAATGTGGTGCCAGTTGTATCCGCAGAGGACATGGCAGGAGAAGTGATATCCAGAGCCCCGGAGCAGGACATCATCATCAAAGCCGCCGCAGTAGCAGACTACCGCCCAGTCAATCCATCGGACGAAAAGATAAAGAAAAAGGATGATGGGGAATCAGCAATCACCCTAGAACGCACACAGGATATATTAAAATACCTTGGCAGCCATAAGACAGCAGACCAGTTCATTTGTGGCTTCTCTATGGAAACAGAGAATATGCTGGAAAACTCAAGAGCAAAGCTGGCAAAGAAAAATGTGGACATGATAGTAGCCAATAACCTGAAGGTGAAAGGGGCAGGATTTGGGACAGATACAAATGTGGTGACTATCATAACAGCGGATGACTGTATGGAACTCGAAATAATGTCCAAGACAGAAGTCGCCAGTGCTATCATGGACGAGATAATGAAGCTCCTTTAATAAGTCTTGTGATGATATGTGAATTATAAACCCCAACTTCCCACATTAAAGCTGTGTAAATCTGCTGATATACAGTGTATTTTCCAGAAAAAATATGAAGTCAACTGCGGGAGCGAATTGCGGATAGTGTAAATAAATTTGCACAGTTATCTACATTTCCAAGTTTAATGGAACCCCGCAGCAGTTCATATTGTTTTCTGAAAAACAACTGTATACCAGCAGATTATCGAAGGCTATGATGTGGGAAGTTTCATCTATAATTCTATCGACAGCGCAGAGTGCGCAGCACAAATGCGCATACTAATCTCCATCCCCAAAAGGCTTATACAAAAAAAGAGCATGAAACAAATCGTAGCAAGCTTCCCGCTCAAAACGTAAAAATAACCGAATGGAGCACAGTTGTTTTGCAGAAAACAATATGAACTGCAACGGGGTTCCATAATCAAGGAAACGGATAAAACCACACAAATATGTAAACCCTATCCTCGATTAAGTCCCGTTGCTGACTTCATATTTTTTATGCAAAATACACTGTGCTCCATTCGGTTTTCATAGATTACAAAGCGGGAAGCCCACACCCCCCCATCATTAGCTTTGCACAACAAATCTACTTTGTTGGTCCCAGATATACTCCACGTGATGCGTCTCCCTCAGGTCTATCCCCAAAATGATAATCATTTCCCGGCAGAATAGCATTAAGTATAATACCTGCAAGCGCCGCAATAGCCAGTGCAGTAAGCGTGATTGAAGTGCCTCCGATAGTAAATGTAAGTCCGTTAGAGAAGCCTAACCCACAAACCAGTATAACAGCAGCGATAATCAGGTTTCTTGACTTAGTGAAGTCCACCTGATTTTCCACAATGTTTCTTACACCTATGGCTGAAATCATACCATAGAGGATAAATGATACACCGCCGATTATTGAAGCCGGCATAGAGCCAATTATTTCTGCCACCTTTGGTATAAAACCAAGGACGATTGCATAGACTGCGGCAAGTCTGATTACACGAGGGTCATGCACACGGCTGAGCTCAAGCACGCCGGTATTTTCACCATAAGTGGTGTTTGCAGGGCCTCCGATTAAGGCAGAGAGTGATGTGGCAAGACCGTCTCCAATCAGGGTACGGTGAAGTCCTGGATCTTCAATGAAGTTTTCGCCCACTGTTGCAGAGATTGCAGACATATCACCTACATGCTCCA
>CAVFAM010000240.1:0-10969 GCA_963620375.1 Bacteroidaceae bacterium | reverse complement strand
ATATAATACTCGTAGACATAGACGAGGAAGCTATGAGACGGAAAATATAAGATTAGTGGCGCATTTGGCACCACAAAATGTAGTGGTATTTGTTGACATGGATGTGACAGAAAGTTATAATTTTTCTATATAGTTTAGTTTACTTGAAAGGCTAACGGAGGGTTTGTCATGAAGTGTCCATTTTGTAGTAGCGAAAATACCAGAGTGATTGATTCGAGACCGGCAGATGATAATAATTCAATCAGACGCCGCCGTCTATGCGATGATTGTGGAAAGAGATTTACAACCTATGAGAAGGTAGAGACAATTCCACTTATTGTCATTAAAAAAGACAATAATCGTGAACAGTATGACAGGACTAAAATCGAGGCGGGAGTACTTCTTGCCTGCCACAAGAGACCTATTTCTGCGGATCAGATTACAAAGCTTGTAGATGATGTGGAGATAGAGATTTTCAGCAGGGAGGAGAAGGAGGTTCCGACTTCCCTTATCGGAGAGCTCATCATGGATAAGCTTAAGGATTTGGATGCTGTTGCATATGTCAGATTTGCGTCTGTCTACAGAGAGTTTAAAGATGTAAATACATTTATGAGTGAGTTGAAAAAAATGCTTGTATAAGTTATACTTATATCAGAACGTGTATTATTAAGGAGAGAAGATGAATATATCAGGTATTCGCCCAAGTGTGGGATTTTATTCATACAACTCCATAAAGATTGATGAGCTTCGCAATCAGCAGCTTGCAGTTACAGCCCAGGAGCAGGCTCCTAAGCAGGATGAGAACCTAAGCCGCAATGAGCAGCTTCCTGTAGAGCAGAACTTCACCAGCTATGATTACGCCAAGGGCTATCAGCCGGATGAGACATATGAGCTCAAGGGCGCAGACAGCGATATTACCAAGCTTGATGTTGAGAAGATTCTGTCAGACCTCGAGAAGGATAAGGTGCTTGAGCAGTACCAGTACTTTGTAGGAGATCAGGCACATGTTATCGCAGCAGATATGAATACCGACAATAAGATTCCAAGGTCAGGAGAGAATTTTGTTCTTTAATCTTAATAAAAAGAAAAGCTATAAGGACTGTTTATGAGACAGAACTTATAGCTTTTTTGTTTTGTCAGATAGCTTTTTTCCTGCGCTGGGTATTGGCAAGCAGGAATACCGCAAGCAGGGCTGGGATGAACAGGAATTCTATGCCCAGATAGTTAAAGTATGTGGCTTTGGAAAAGGCTTCACCTGATGCACCGGATATCATGTTCAGATTTTTCATATACCAGTAGGTTGGCAGAAACTGTGAGAACATGAGCACCTTATCAGATAAATACCACATTGGCACGAACACACCGCAGAGGAAGCTGGCTCCAAGACCTAATATATTGGAAATCAGGTTCAGGGCATTTGCTTCTAAGTTAAATGAGCCTATGATTAAGGTTACTAAGGCTACACAGAGCGTGTATATCAGGCTGTTTAGCATAAGCATAAGTCCTGATTCTGAAAAAATATTTGCAGGCTTATACATAAAGACAGCAATTAGCATAAAGATTAACCATACAGCCAGACAATAGGTGATACAGCCAAGACCTATGGCAAGCCCCTGCTTTCTCGGAGTGGTTGATGAGCAGGCAAGTCTCTCCTGTAAATTCTGCCGGTGGAAGCTGATGAGTATTGGTGATACCGCAATTACGATTCCGGACAGCAGCATATAGGACAGATATTGGAAATAATAAGCCATTCCAGTTGGAAGCATGTCACTTTTTGCATCAAAGCTGACTGTGCTTACAGCAGACTCTGAAACTGTGGCAAGTGAGTCTTTGGCAGCATCAAGAGCTTCGTCCAGAGAGAAGTCCGCAGTCAGGTACAGCTTTAGACAATCGAGATAGGCATCCACATCCTGATTGAAAAAATATCCCTTGGCACTGTCTGTCCTCATGGAATGGGAGAGGATATTTTCTGTGTCATTATTCATGAGCTTTTCCTCATAGCCCTCAGGAATAATGAGCAGATACTGGATTTTCTCATAATACATAGCATCCTGCAGCTTCTCATTGCTGTAATCATCAAGCTCTACCAGAGTGTGCTTATCCTGCAGGTAATCAAGCAGAGCATGACTTGCGGCGGTATTGTCATTGTCAATTACTGCAAAGCTTACCTTGTCTGCTTTGAAGCGGTCGTTTGTGGATTCGCTGCCAAGCCTGCTCATTGCAATCAATATGACTATAAAGATGAAAGCGTAAATGAGGCAGCTTGTTAAATATTTTTTTGATATTTTAAAGAATGTCTTATAAACTTGCATATCGTTGTCTCCTTGTTACTAAAAATCCACACAGGATAAAAATACATATATAAACAGTCAGTGTTATGACATCTGCCCTGAACCTGTCAAGATTGTCAAAGGCTGCCAGTGTGTAGTAGCAGTCTGATATAAGAGCAGCTGGATTGAGTCTGTTTATAATAGGGCAGTGGTCTTCGATAATGATTCTCATGTTGCCTATCATGAGTCCGCTTAAAAAGCACATAGGCATTGTCACGGCAAATACCATTCCCTGCTTAAAGCCCACGTCGTTTCTGCCTATGCTTCCTATAAAAAGTCCGAGACTTACGCCTGTCAGACAGCTTAAAAAGAGGGCGAATACTGACAACGGAAGGCGGGACAGGATGTCAACCTTTAAGACATATGCCAGATAGGCAAAGCCTGCAATATTGAGTAAAAATTCATAGGTCGTAGTGGCTATAAGCTCGCCGACGATTGTCACAAGCTTATGGGTAGGCGCTACGCATTTTCTTGCACCAAGTGTAGAGAGATTAGCCTGATTTTCTGTGGCAATTTTTAATCCACCTACAGCAGTAAAGAGGCTGGTCATGGCAAGCAGATTGAAAAAGTACTGGGTGTAGGGACTTGCACTGTCGTTGCGGCTTAAAGAAACTGTTTTATTATAATTAGTTTCCAAACCGAGTGAGTCCAGCACATCCGTTATTTTTTCAGGATGGCTTTCAAGTATATTCATAATTGCGTCCTGGTTTAGATTGTATTCGTTTACAAAGGTCTGCAAAATGCTCTGGTTCAAGCTGTCATTTGCCATGTCGGCTGAGACTGTCAGCTTGAGCTCCTGACCTGCCGTGAGAATACCACTGATTTCCTGCTTTTCCAGCAAATCCATGGCGTCGTCTGCTGTGTAGTAGCTTACGTCAAGCATGGAATCGTCAGAGTCCTCTATGCCCTGCAGAGTAGTCTTAAAGGCGTCAGAATACTCATCATCAGAGAGAACGACTGCCACGGGAATCGGATTTATACTTTCATCCTCTGCCATGTTTGAAAAGGATATATAGAAAAGTGTTCCAAGCACTATTGGAAAACACAGAATCCAGAAGGTATTTATTTTGTCCCTGAAAAGCTTTTTCCAGGTAAGTAAAATTATGTGTGCCATATAAGCCTCCTAATCTCGTAATTCTTTTCCTGTAATTTCAAGGAATACATCATTCAGGGTAGGCAGGGCTGAGTGGACATATCCAAAGGAATAGCCCCGGCCCTGCAGATAATCAAGTACACGAATCAGATTGTGCTGTCCGCCGTCGCACAGGATAGTGAGCTTGTGCTCTTCAAAGCTTACTTCATATACATGGGGCAGCTTGTAGAGGGCTTCTATGTCTGTCTGGTCTATGTCCAGAATGTCAATGGTGATGATTTCACGCTTCTTAATCAGCTTTTTAAGCTCATCCTTGCTTCCAAGGGCTATGTTTTTACCCTTATCTAAAATTGCAATTCTGGTACAAATCTGCTCTACCTCCTCCATATAGTGAGAGGTGTAGATGATGGTGGCTCCCTGCCCGTTCAGCCTCTGTATGCCCTCGAGTATGCTGTTTCTGCTCTGCGGGTCCACGGCAACTGTCGGTTCGTCAAGTATAATCAGCTTTGGCTTGTGGGCGATACCACAGGCTATGTTGAGACGCCTAAGTAGTCCACCGGAGAGCTTTTTAGGATAAAATTTCCTGAAGTCATTTAAGCCTACGAAATCAATTGCCTCATCCACATACCTTGCTCTGAGCTTTCTGTCCTTTATGTAAAGTCCGCAGAAGTAGTCGATATTTTCGTATACTGTCAGCTCTTCAAAGACTGCTACATTCTGCATGATTATGCCTATGTCCTTTTTGATGTCATATCTGTTTGGTGCCATAGGTTTTCCGAAAATTGTTATATCACCCATATCATAGGATAAGAGGGATAAGATACAGTTGATAGTGGTCGTTTTGCCTGAACCATTTGGACCTAAAAGTCCAAAGATTTCTCCCTGCCTGATTTCAAGGTTTAAGTGGTCTACAGCGACCAGCTCTTTATATCTTTTTACCAGATTTTCTACTTTTACTGCTGGTTCATTCATTTTATTACCTCCAGGTTGATTATTGTATTCGTATTTTTGGAGTCATTCAGGGTTTGCACATCTGGGGATTTAATTATCGCTTTAAATGCGTGAAACCTGAACTATATATATCATAATAATTGTGGGAGAAAATTATAAGTGAGCATTGTCAGAAGATTAACATGACATTTGTCACAAGATATGATAACTTTGTTATATGAATAAGATAATAGAAGCAAATTTATTTCTGGCGGCAGGACTTGTGATGGTATTATCCTTTTGCCAGGACAGTGGGGCAGTGATTACATTCTTAATAGCGGTGATTTTTACGGAGGCGGCAGTCTGCATAGATGATGACAGGGTGCAGATAGGTCTGTTTGCGGTCTATGTAGCGGTATGCCTGTGGCGCAGGGACCTGATATTTTTTGTGCCTGTGATGCTGTATCAGAATACATGGAGAGGCAGTTACAAAAGAAATGCCCTTGCAGTGCTTATTTTCCTGCTCTTTAATCAGATAGGTATATCGCCCCTGCTTATAGCTGGGCTTGTTATATGCAGCCTGATTTCTGTGATGATGGCATACGAAGCCAGCAGCGCAGCGAGGGAAAAGCAGAAGGCTCTCGAAGCTGTGGATACGGCAAAGGTCATGGAAAATGAGCTTAAGAGCAAAAATAATGAGCTGTTGGAAAAACAGTATGCCTCCATCCACATAGCTATGCTGCAGGAGAGAAACAGGATTGCCAGGGAGATTCATGACAATGTAGGACATATGCTGTCCCGGACTATTTTACAGATGGGCGCCCTTATGACCATTCACAGGGAGGAGCCGCTTCACGGACAGCTTGAGAGTGTAAATGGCAGCTTAAATGAAGCCATGAACAATATCAGGGAAAGCATACACGACCTGCATGACGAGTCGGTTGATTTGAGGCTGGCTATAAATGATGCTGTATCTGATATGAGGAAAAGCTATGATGTCAAGGTGGAATACGATATGTCAGACAATGTGCCAAGGAGTGTTAAGTACTGCTTTATAGCCATTGTGAAGGAAGCCATGTCAAATATAGTAAAGCATTCCGATGCAGACAGGGTAGGGGTGCTGGTCAGGGAACATCCGGGCTTTTACCAGATGATAATAGAGGACAACGGTACAGTTAAAAGCTTGAATAATTCAAAGGGCAATACTGGCGGCATAGGACTTAAAAATATGACTGACAGGGTAGCAGGGCTGTCTGGCACCATAAGCATATCTGATGAGAAGGGCTTTAAAATAATGATTTCCCTGCCTAAGACAGCAGCAGAGTAATCTGTGGAAATGACTGCAAAATTTGTGCCTTGACTGTAGGCAGGAAACATAAATAGGAGTGAGGAACAGGACATGAAAGTTTTAATAGTGGATGATGACCAGATAGTGGCTATGTCTCTAAGGACAATCCTTGAGGCTGATTCGGAGATAGAGGTATGTGGCTGTGGAAGTGATGGAGAGGATGCTGTTTCTATGTATAAGGAAATGACACCGGATGTACTGCTTATGGACATACAGATGAAAAATATGTCAGGACTTGAGGCGGCGAAGCAGATTATAGCGGATTACCCGGAGGCGAGAATACTGCTTCTTACCACCTTTTCTGATGATGAATACATAGTAAATGCCCTTGAAACCGGGGTGAAGGGCTACATACTAAAGCAGGATTTTGACGGTATTGTGCCTGCAATCAAGGCTGTCTACAGGGGACAGAGTGTGTTTGGAGGCGAGATTGTGAGTAAGATACCGGTGCTTAAGCAGTCCAAATCAGAGTTTGATGCAGCAGCCTATGACCTGTGTGACAAGGAGCTTGATATAATAGCCCAGGTGGGGCTTGGAAAAAGCAATAAGGAAATCGCTGACTATCTGTTTTTATCAGAGGGGACAGTGAGAAACTATATCAGTGTCATTCTTGAAAAATTATCCCTGAGAGACAGAACCCAGCTGGCTGTGTTTTATTTGACAAAAATGTGCTAGTGAAGTATAAATTTATGTGGTGTATTATTAACGCTGAGTCTATATGAATCGGGTAACTTAAAATAAATATATGAGGAGAGAAATATGAAGATAGCAATCGGAAATGACCATGCAGCAGTAGAGCTTAAAAAGGTGATTAAGGAATATGTAGAGTCAATGGGACATGAGGTAGTGAACTTTGGTACAGACACTACAGACAGCTGTGACTATCCTGAGTACGGTGAGAAGGTGGGACGTGCAGTGGCATCGGGTGAGTATGACTGTGGAATCCTTATCTGTGGAACTGGTGTCGGCATATCAATCGCTGCAAACAAGGTAAACGGCGTGAGAGCCGCAGTCTGCTCAGATACAGCCACAGCAAGACTTGTAAAACAGCACAATAATGCCAATATCATAGCCTTTGGTGAGCGTATTGTAGGCGTTGAGCTTGCAAAGGATATAGTAAAGGCATACCTTGAGGCAGAGTTTGAGGGTGGCAGACATGCAAGACGAGTTGCAATGTTTGCAGATATTGAAGCACGCAACAAGTAAATAAGTACTTGAAATATATGGCATTTTATAGTAAAATCGACAAGTGAGAGACAAATCAAGGAGGAAGATCGAATGATTTCAGCAGGAGATTTTAGAAATGGTGTTACAATCGAGTTCGAGGGTAACATTTATCAGATTATTGAATTCCAGCATGTTAAGCCGGGTAAGGGTGCAGCTTTCGTAAGAACAAAATTAAAGAATATCATCAGTGGAGGTGTTGTTGAGAAGACATTCCGTCCAACAGAGAAATGCCCAACAGCTCACATTGACAGAAAAGATATGCAGTATCTTTACGCAGATGATGATTTCTACAACTTCATGGATGGAGAGACATACGAGCAGATTGCTCTTCCAAAGGAAGAAGTAGGAGACGCACTTAAGTTCGTTAAAGAGAACGAGACATGTAAGGTATGTTCACACAAGGGAAAAGTATTTGCAGTTGAGCCACCTCTTTTCGTTGAGCTTCAGATTACAGAGACTGAGCCAGGATTCAAGGGTGATACAGCTACAGGTGCTACAAAGCCTGCAACAGTTGAGACAGGTGCTACAGTTTATGTTCCACTTTTCGTTGAGACAGATGACGTTATCAAGATTGATACACGTACAGGAGAGTACCTTTCAAGAGTATAATTTTTTATACTGTTAAATCTTGCTAATTATGATTAAAAAGCCTTAAGACGTTGTGTTTTAAGGCTTTTTCTTTTTGTGTAATTTTACTTAAAAGCCATACAAAACAGTTCACTGGTAAAAATATGTTGTTTTACTTACTTGTGAGATATATAAATGCCACAGTCGCAAAAATCTGCGCCACAAGCATACTCCACAGATAAGCGTCAATTCCATATACAGGCACCGCAAAAATAATCATAAATATCCTGATACCGCCTGCCAGTATATTAGTAACCAGCACACTCTTAGGCTTACCTAACCCGTGTAAGATACTGCTAAGCAGACTTGTGACATACATAAAGGGACAGAGCCAGCAGAGCCTTAATATGTAGTGGGCTGCAAGCCCGGAGTCAAATATTTCATTTCCTATAAAATCCCCGCCAAATCTGAATATGAAGGTGAATAGCAGACCAAAAACAGCTCCATAGAACATGGCACGCTTGGTAGTGTTTACGATATGGGCGGAGTTATTTCTGGACTGGGCTTCTGATATGTCAGGAAGCAGCATGACACATACAGAGTTTGTCAGCACGCAGGGGAAGAGCAGGACAGGCATGGCAACACCAGACAGGATTCCAAAGACTGACAGGGAATCTGTGGTGGTGTAACCGTACTTTTGTAATTGGATTGGTATTAAAATATTTTCAAAAGCAGTGCATAAAGTCAGCAAAACATGATTTAGTGACATTGGAACAGCCAATGCACATAAGTCTCTTGTATAATCGATGAAATTTCTTGAATTTTTGTTTATAAAGTGTTTTGGAAGTTTATGTTTTTTCCCACTGGCATATAATTTTTCAGCATTATTGTGTTTATATATATTAAGAGTTATAGGAGTCTGGTTAGTAAAGTGCATGGCAGACACAGAAAAAAGCAGTCCACATATCTCACAAATCGTAATACCCCAGACCACATCAGCAGGAGTTATAGGAGTGCCTGTACTCTGCTTTACCACGTAGATCAGGTAGACACTGCCCACCCTTGCAAGCTGCTCTACAAGCTGGGAGAGGGCTGGCACCATAGTTTTCTTGAGACCATAGTAGTAGCCGTTTATACAGGAGTGTATGGTTGCAGGAATGAGTGAAAAGGATAAAATCCTGAGTAATTCCTCGCATCTCGGCTCGCAGATAATCTTAACTGCTATTACATCGGCATAGAGATATATGATTGCTTCAAAAATCACAGTGACTATGAGAGATAGAAAAATCCCTGCAGCAAGGCATTTTCTGCCATTGTCTCTGGCTTCTGCAATGAGCTTTGATATGGCGGTCTGGAAGCCGGCACAGCACAGGGCATAGCTTAGAGCCATCACAGGACAGATTAACTGATATATTCCCAATCCTTCTGCACCAATAGTCCGTGTCAGGAATATCCTATAGAAGAAACCAATAAATCTGCTGGCACCTCCTGCAAAGGTGAGGATAAGGGTGCCGTTAACTATTGGGTTGGATAATAAATTTTTAAAATTTGATACTTTAACAGTTTTCAGAAATATCACCCAAAAAAGCATTTATAAAAATATATGGGGAAGGATGGGGATTATGAATAAAAATATATATTTGGACAATGCGGCTACCACAAAGATGTACCCAGAGGTGAAGGAAGCAATGCTTCCATACATGGAAGACAAATTCGCTAATTCTTCCACAAACTACGAGACGGGGATAGAGAACAGACATGTGCTTGAGCGGGCAAGGGAAAAAATAGCAGGCTGCATAGGGGCAGAGGCGGAAGAAATATTTTTTACATCGGGAGGCAGTGAGTCGGACAACTGGGCGATTAAGTGCCTTGCAGGGGACAATAAGAAAAAGGGCACCCACATAATAACCCAGAGGACAGAGCATCATGCGGTGCTTAATTCCTGTGAATATCTGGAGAAGCTGGGTTATGACGTGACATATCTTGATGTAGACAGGGATGGAATAGTAGATATGGAGCAGCTTAAAAGCTGCACGGAATCTGACACTACGCTGATTACAATAATGTATGGCAATAACGAAATCGGCACAATCCAGCCGGTAAATGAGATTGGTACCTGGGCGAGGAGAAATGGTGTATTTTTCCACTGTGACGCTGTGGCAGCAATGGGCAAGGTACCCATAGATGTATCCAGAATGCCTGTGGATTTGATGAGTGCCAGCGGTCACAAATTTCACGGACCAAAGGGCGTGGGCTTTTTGTATGTGAGAAAGGGGGTACACATCCCATCCTTCATACACGGAGGTGCCCAGGAAAGGGGGAAGAGGGCTGGCACAGAAAATCTGGCAGGAATAGTGGGTATGGCTAAGGCACTTGAAATGAGCGTGGATAGAATACATGAAACTGTAGAAAGGGAAATACATCTCAGAAATTATCTGGTTGAGCGGGTTATGAGGGAGATAGAGGATGTAAAATACAATGGAAGTGCCATATACAGACTGCCGGGCAATGCCAGCTTTTCATTTA
This sequence comes from Bacteroidaceae bacterium, assembly GCA_963620375.1. GTDB lineage: Bacteria > Bacillota > Clostridia > Lachnospirales > Lachnospiraceae > Roseburia. The sequence goes on along the minus strand of CAVFAM010000240.1, from coordinate 969 downwards.
AGAGGGTTGAGGCCGTGGCTCTTTTGGTGTTGATGGAGGAGGAGGGGATTGTTGCATCAGCAGGCTCTGCCTGCAATTCTGGAAGCAGCAGGCTGTCCCATGTCATATCAGCTATAAAAGTGCCTGAGGAATACGCAATCGGTACAATACGGTTTACTCTGGGTGCGGATACCACCAGAGAGGATATTGACTGGACTGTGGAGTCCCTCAAGCGCAATGTAAAGCTTCTAAGAATGATATAAATGTATGGGCATGCAGGAAAGCAGTAACCAGCATTTTGTATTAAGCTGTAAAATGCGCAATGGCATGTGCTACGCCATCCTCAGTATTTGAGTCAGTGATATAGGCTGCGGCTTTTTTTACTTCATCTGTTGCATTTCCCATGGCAACACCCACAGCGGCAGCCTTTATAATTGATAAATCATTTTCTGTATCACCGACTGCCATGGTATTTTCCATTGGTATAGACAATAGCTCTGCGAGTTTCCTAAGTCCCATGCCCTTGTCCACACCGGCAGCAGTAAATTCCAGATTGTTGTAGCCTCCGCATACCACGTTGATGGCTGGATTTGACATAAGGAAGGCTTTTACATCCTCTCGGTCTACGAGTACGCCATTTTCGTCCTTGTGAAAATTGAGGGTCATTTTCTGGACGTGGAGATTTTGCTCCTTTATATAGGCTGCCAGGTCTGGAACTACTTCTCTGGTGTTTATTATGTATTTGAGCAGGGATTCTGGCACGTCCAGCTTGGAACGGGCTTCCAGAGTCTTTTCAGAGGTGTAGCCCCTGCCGCCACAGAAGGCATCTGCGTGGATGTCCTTGGTGAGGAGATAGTTTATGATTGGTATGACCACAGCATCATCAAGTGCCGCCTCGAAGAGACATCTGCCAGTCCCGATTTCATAGAGGGCACTTCCGTTGGTGGTTATGGCATATTTGATACCTGTGTCTTTTATCTGGTCAAAGGG
>CAVFAM010000239.1:1164-7978 GCA_963620375.1 Bacteroidaceae bacterium | reverse complement strand
ACCTGAGACAGCACAGGGTATCTTCGTAAACTTCAAGAATGTACAGCGTACATCCCGTAAGAAGGTGCCATTTGGAATCGGACAGATTGGTAAGTCCTTCCGTAATGAGATTACACCGGGTAACTTCACATTCAGAACCCGTGAGTTTGAGCAGATGGAGCTTGAGTTCTTCTGCAAGCCTGGTACACAGGATGAGTGGTTCTCATACTGGAGAAGCTTCTGTCGTGACTGGCTCATTTCTCTTGGTATCAAAGAGGACGAGATGAGACTTCGTGACCACGACCCGGCAGAGCTTGCTTTCTACTCTACAGGAACAACTGATATTGAGTTCTTATTCCCATTCGGATGGGGCGAGCTTTGGGGAATTGCCAGCCGTACTGACTATGACCTGACCCAGCACCAGAACGTATCTGGACAGGATATGACATATTTTGATGATGAGATTAACGAGAAGTACTTACCATACGTTATCGAGCCATCACTTGGAGCTGACCGTGTAGTACTTGCTTTCTTATGCGCAGCCTATGACGAGGAGAACATCGGAACAGAGGAGAAGCCGGATGTGAGAACTGTATTCCATTTCCATCCAGCACTTGCACCAGTTAAGATTGGTGTGCTTCCACTTTCAAAGAAGCTCAACGAGGGTGCCCAGAAGGTATACGCACAGCTTGCCAAGAAGTACAACTGTGAGTTTGATGACAGAGGAACAATCGGAAAGAGATACCGCCGTCAGGATGAAATCGGAACACCATTCTGTGTTACATATGATTTCGATTCAGAGACAGATGGCTGCGTAACAGTCCGTGACAGAGATACAATGCAGCAGGAGAGAATCGCTATTGCTGATTTAGACACATATTTCTCTAACAAATTTGACTGGTAAGATATATAGATAAGATATATAGAATAGGGAGGAGAGCTTCGGCTCTCCTTTTTGTTATGCCAAAGTATACAAGAAAATAACCCCTGTGGTAATATTGCATATATTTTCTCTGCCAAATTTGGAGCAATTTTATGTGCCAAAAGACCTATAAAAAACCAAATTGCTGGAATTTGGCTGTAAAATCTCCATTTTCAACAAAAATATTCGTAAATTTTCGATACTTCTAGCCAATTCAAAAATTTATGAAAAATATTTATAATTAGGACATAAACGAAAAAATACGAAAATGGAGAGAGGGAAAGGTATGAAGAAACTACATTTAGGAAAACGAATGCTAAGTTTTGTCATGATTATTGCAATGGTAATTACTATGCTGCCATCAATAATCACCTCTGTATCTGCGGCAGAGACGCAGAGCATGACAATTCACTGGCAGCAGCCCGATAACTGGGACTGGACTACACCAGCTATTCAGTATTGGGGAGGAGATGCTGTAGCATCTGGTTATAATGTGGATGAGAGCAGAGAGATTACAGAATGGAGTGACAAGCCATATGGCTATGCCATGACCAGCGAAGCGGATGGATGGTATTCACTCACACTGACAGGCACTCTTGATGGCTTTCAGATTGTAGACCTGGGCAATCCAAACGGAAATAACTCAGGTGGTTCAGTGTATGCAAGTGCCATGAAATACTGTACATCTACAGATGTATATGCAGTAGGCAGTGACTGGAAAAACTGGTATCTTGACAAAGAATGTACAACAAGCATCGACACACTTGTTCCGACAGACGCAATTACAGCAAGCCAGATAACAGTACATTTTGAAAATACTGATAACTGGGAAAGTGTGAATTTACACACATGGAGCTATGTAAGTACTTCATGGCCAGGCAATGCAATGAAGGCAGATGCCAATCATACCGGCTGGTACACAGCAACAGTAAACTGGGATGGTTCTACATTCAATTTCATATGCAATGGTTCTGGCGGACAGACTGGTAATCTTGCACTTACACCAGACGCAGCCACAGAGGAAATCTGGGTATGCGGCAAAGACGGCAGTGTACTTGAGAGCGCACCAGACAGCTGGGCAGCATCATATGTAGAGACACCTGACACACCAGATTCAGGAAAAGATGAGGAAGAAGAAGCTCTTCCATATTTTACAGTTCATTTCTACAATATATATGACTGGGGCACACCAGCTATCCAGTACTGGGGAAACGACAAGGTAGAAGTAACTGACTATGACAAGATAGTACATGTGGACTCATGGGGTAAGGATGTAAATGTTCTTACAGCTGAGGGAGACGGCTGGTACAAGATGACCTTTAAGGGAGACCTGACAGGTCTTGGTTTCCAGTTTCTGGACATAGACAACCCTGACAGTAACACAGGCGGCAAGGGTTATGTTGATACAATGAAGTATACAGCAGGAGATAAGCCTACTGACCTGTACTGCAAGTGGGGTAAAGATACAGACTATACACCAATCTGGTACCTTGACAAGGGTTACACAACAAGCATTGATACTCTGGTTCCAGCCGATGCTGTGACAGAGACAACTATCACACTGCATTACAAGAATACAAATGACTGGTCAAAGGTCAGCCTCTATATGGCTCAGGGAGGCAGCTGGACAGCAATTCCTGGATATGAGCAGTATGGCAAGTGGCCTGGAAATGTCATTACAGCAGGCGCAGATGGATGGTATACAGTATCTGTCACAAAGGATATGTCTACTCTTGATTTTATCTACAACAATGGAGAGAAGGAGCAGACAGATAACTTATATGTAGTGCCAGAGGCAGCAGAGGAAGAGTACTGGATTGTAGATGGAACAGTATATGACTATCTGCCAACTACAATTGTAATGCACTATTACACAGAAGATTTTTCGACGGTTAATGCTTATTTTGCAGAGAATGAATGGAAGGCTATAACAGGCTATGAGAGTGCTGATAACTGGCCAGGTGTTGAAATAAAGAAGGACTCAAAGAATGCCAACTGGTATACATTCTCTATAGTGACAGACCAGGATCCGTTTAAGTGTATTTTCAATAATGGTTCTGACAAGCAGACAGACAATATCGAATTTGTACCAACACAGGAGAGAGAAGAGCACTGGGTTACAGGAATAAAAGGCTCAACAGTTGACTCTACAAAGGCTCCAGAGGGCTGGGTAAGCAGCAATGATAACTATATTGAACCAGCTGATACAACAGAGTACACAAGATTTGCTCTTGTAGAGTATCAGAGAAATGACAATGACTATGAGGACTGGAACATTTACTGCTGGGATTCAGGCTATGGCAAGAAGACAGAGAAGTGCAGTCCGGCAGAGGTAAATGGAAAGCAGTACATTGTATTTCCTGTAAAGGAATCAGAGGCTGACTTTACTATTGGCTTCTGTATGAGAAGGTCTACAGATGATAATGACTGGGCAGAAAAGGATGGCAGCGACCATGCACTTACTATTCCGGCAGGACAGTCTGTAGTACATGCAGTATTTGAAGAGGGCAAGGGCATCACTTATGTATATCCATATAACAAGGGATATGAGATGAGAGGTGCAGATGATGAGATTTCTTTCTTCTACAGAGATGATTCTCTGGTTACAACAGATGAGGTAGCATCACTTGAAAATGTAAAGGTAGTAGTAAATGGCAAAGAGCATGATATGGAATATGATGAGGATACAGACCGATTTGTATTCACATTATCAGGTGCTGAGACTGGTGACTACGCATACTATTACAAAATAGGCGATGAGAAGAAGTTAGACTTATTTAACGACAGGAAAACTACATATGATGGAGAGGAATGTTCAGTATTTACCTTCAAGACCTTTGATAATCTTGGAATTACAGCAAAGCTTTCTTCTACATCAATAAATTACAGTCAGAACAGTGTTGTTTCAGTTGAATTTACAGGAGACGATGCAGCAAATATCTCACAGGAGGAGATAGGTGATATAACAGTAGACCTTGAGGCTCTCGGACTGGGAGAGCAGAGCATTGAGCCTTCACTTATGGAGGGAACAATTGCCTGCAGAGATACTGTAAAGCCTGGAACATATTCTATTCCGGTTACAATGACAGATATATATGGAAATATATATAAGGCAAGCGCAAGAATAGTAATTCTTGAAAATGATGAGGACACATTTGACTGGGATGAGGCTGTAATATACTTTGCAGTTACAGACCGTTTCTTTGATGGAAACACAGCAAACAATACAGGCATCGCAGGTGAAAATGACGTAGATAAGACTGGCTCATTAAGTTACCACGGCGGAGACTTCGCAGGGCTTGAGGCAAAGCTTGACTACTTAAAGGAGCTGGGAGTAAACACAATATGGATTACACCTATTGTAGCCCAGTCAGATATTACAACTGAAAAGGATGGCTCTACTATCGAGTCAACAGGCTACCATGGTTACTGGGCATCTGATTTCGAGAAGCTTAACGGACATCTTGGAACAGAGGCAGAGTTCTCAGAGCTTATATCAGCAGTACATGACCGTGGCATGAAGATGATGGTTGACGTGGTACTCAACCATTCTGGATATGATTCAGAGACAAATGATGTAACAGGATATTTCAACAATATCATACAGGATGAAAATGGTAACTATGTAGCAATGATTCGTGACGAGTCAAACACAATTACAGGAGACAATGTATATGATTCATTGGCTAATCTCCCTGACTTTGTCACAGAAAATCCAGACGTCCGTGACCAGTTGATTGACTGGCAGACAAACTGGGTAGAGAAGTATGGAATCGACTACTTCCGTGTTGACACTGTAAAGCATGTAAATACAGAGACATGGGAAGCTTTTAAGAATGAGCTTACCAAGATTAACCCTGACTTTAAGCTGATTGGAGAGTACTCAGGAGGCGGCTCAACAACACTTGACGCATACAAGGGTGCTATGGATTCATTACTTGATTTTGACTTCAATGATTTTGCACAGAACTTTGTATCAGGAAATATTTCATCAGTTGAGAGTTTATTGGAAGCAAGAAACAGCAGAATTAACAATACTTCAACAACAGGAGCCTTCCTTTCAAGTCATGATGAGGACGGACTTGTATACAAGCTGATTAATCAGAATGGTTACTCAGAGGAGGAAGCACTTAATCTCTTTAAGGTTGCATCTGCCCTCCAGATGACAGCCAAGGGACAGGTAGTTGTATACTATGGTGAGGAAATCGGACTCTACGGAGCTGATAATTATCCTTATCAGACAAACAGATATGACTTTGACTGGGATGAGCTTGAGGCTCAGAAGACAGAGTCAGACAGTATGTACAACCACTACAAGACCCTGCTTGAAATCAGAAATTCATACTCAAAGCTTCTTGCTAAGGGTACAAGAAATATGATAGCAGAGTCTGATGAGGAAGGTTATGATGTATTCTCACGCAGCTACAATGGAGCAAACCTCTATGTGGGACTTAATATCAACGAGACAGCAAAGACAGTAAGCTTTGAGGTTAAGGAGGCTGCTGGTACAGTACTTACAGACCTCTACAATGATAAGGATTATACAGTATCTGACAAGCAGACTGTTACAGTAGATATTCCAGCTGCAAAGGATGGAGGAACAGTTATTCTTGGAATAAGACCAGCAGTGGATGATAATCCTGCTGATGAACCATCAGATGATACAACAGATAAGCCAGCAGATGATTCTGCATCAACAGCTTCTGAGACAGACATCACAGAGGGGATTGATAAGAGACTTGCATCATACAAGGATACAGTTGAGACAGTATCTGATGATACAAGAAAGCTTACAAATGGAGACTTATCAATCGAGGGTGATAAGAAAACATTACCAGAGGGCGCAAAATTTGAGGCTGCAAAGCTTACAGATAAGGCTGCAAATTATGCTAAGGCAGAGAGCGCACTGACAACAGCAAAGATGACTGGAAAATTTGTAGTATATGACATTAACTTAAGAGGTGCAGATGGAGTACAGCTTCATAAGCTTGATGATTATGTGACAGTAACACTGCCAGTTCCAGAAGGACTTACAGTATCTTTAAGCAGAACAATCACAGCTTACAGACTTGAGGATGATGGAAGCCTTACAAAGTGCTTTACTACAATAGCTGATGGCAAGCTGTCATTCAGAACAAACCATTTCAGTACATTTGTTTTTGTAGAGGAAGATATTCCTGTATCAGGAGGAAATGAGGATCCGGCACAGCCTGAGCCAGCATCACCAACACCAGCACCAGCTGCAAACGATGCACCGACAGCTTTGACTTCTGTAAAAACAGGTGATACAACAGATTTTGCAATATTAATAGCTATAGCTTTATTAGGCGTTGCATTTGCTACAGGCGCATTTGCTTACAGCAGGAAGAAAGCAATGTAATACTAAGTAGTATAATAATAAACTCCTCCCATTGACACCGGCATCATTGATGCCGGTGTTGTTCTGTTATCAGGCAATGCCTGTGACATATCTGGCTGACAGCCCGTGCCAGGGAATGGATGTGGCAGGGAAATTGCCCGTGTGGTATGACAAACAATACCAGATTACGACATTTTTCGTCATATTGTTAAATAAATAACAACTATTTTTGAACCATTTGCCACTATCCCCCCCAGGGGGGGTAGATGTTACAATAATAGTATTAATAAGGGAAAGGGGAAACTATGTAATCATGGAGAATAAGACACCTAAAATTCTTGCTGTGGCAGGTAAGGGTGGCGTAGGTAAGACTTCTATAGCTGCAACTCTTGTGAGGCTGCTCACAGAGAGTTTTCCAGATAAGAAGATTCTCGCCATCGATGCTGACCCGGCGGTGGGCTTGTCGACTGCTCTTGGAATAGAGGTTAAGACAACTATTGATGATATAAGGAAAGAGGTCGTTGCAACTGTAGAGGATGGCAATTCAAAGGCGG
>CAVFAM010000239.1:0-1153 GCA_963620375.1 Bacteroidaceae bacterium | reverse complement strand
CCGTATATTTGACGCCCTGGTTGAGACCGATGGCTTCAGCTTTATCGCAATAGGAAGACCAGAAGCCGCAGGCTGTTACTGTAAGATTAATTCATATCTTAAGGAAGTAATAGGAATACTGGCTGAGAATTTCGACTATGTTGTTATAGACGGTGAGGCTGGAATAGAGCAGATTAACCGTCGTGTCATGGAAAAGGTTACGCATCTTTTGCTTATCACTGATTCAAGCAAGAAGGGTACACAGGTTATCCAGACAATTAAAAAGGTTGCAGATGAGCTTGTGATGTACGAAAAAATCGGAGCAATCGCAAACAGACTGCCATCTATTGATGTAAAAGAGTTTATGGATACAGGGGACATACCTGTATTAAGCTATATACCATCTGATTCTTCACTGGCTGAGTTCGATTTAAAGGGAGAGAATGTATTTTACCTTCCAGAGGATTCAGCGATTGTAAAAGGGGTAAGGGAAGCCCTCGAAAAGATGGATATTATCTAAATACACTTAGGAAAGGGAGATAAAATGAAGGACTTAAAGCATCTTTACTATTTTGAAAAAATGCTCGAGGATGCCAACAATGAACTTGTGAGAAAAGCCCAGGGTGACGGACTAAAGTGCATTGCCGCTGTGTGCGAAAATGTGCCTGAGCCACTTCTTAACTTACCTGGAGCATTTTCCGTGAGATTAAGGGCACCAAGAACAGGTTCTCTTGAGATGGCTACATACTATATGACAAGCTTCTTGTGTGAGTATTCCCGTGCATTATTAGAGCGTGCAATCGAGGGAGGATTTAATTTCGTAGATGGAATTGTGTCCCCTGACGGCTGTACCATGATGAACCGTTGTGTTGAGAACATGGAGCTTCTTAAGACAATGGGCAAGGACAAGGACAATTTCTTTTATGAGTACATGGAAATTCCTCTTAAGGGGGATGAGAATGGACTCAATCTGTATGTAATCCAGTGTAAAAATCATATTTTAAAGCCACTGAACGAGAAATTTGGTATAGATACATCAGATGCTGCAATCAGAAAGGCTGTAGAGCAGCACAATGAGATATGCAGGCTTATCCGTGAGATTGGAGAGTTCAGAAAAGAGGAGCATCCAAGAATCACAGGCTATGAGTATCATATCCTTACCATGGCTACCTAT
>CAVFAM010000238.1:0-4074 GCA_963620375.1 Bacteroidaceae bacterium | reverse complement strand
CGCCACAGTCGGCATAGCCATGGGCGGTGTGGGAAGTGATATAGCAGTTGATGCGGCTGATATAGCCTTAGTAGATGATGAAGTCAAGGAGCTGCCACATCTCTTTGCACTTTCCCGCAGGATGATGGTCAAAATCAAGTTTAACCTGAGCTTTTCAATGCTCCTTAATTTTGTAGCGATTGTGCTTGCCATGACAGGCATACTTAACCCGGTTATAGGTGCCCTGGTACACAATGCAGGCTCTGTATTTGTCATTATCAACTCAGCCTTTCTGCTGAGCTGGAAAAGGGCAGAGTAAAAAGTGTTTGTCAATCTCCCCATATAAATTTATACTATATTTGAAATTAAAACTTTTCAATATAGAGGATATATTATAGATGTCTCCCCAGAACAAACTGACTAAGACTGACAAGCAGCATACAGATAGGAAACTAATATGGATTTAAGAGTATTACGCTATTTTCTGGTGGTTGCCAAGGAGCAGAGCTTCACAAAGGCAGCGGAACAACTTAATATCACCCAGCCCACACTTTCCAGACAGCTTGCAGCTCTGGAAGAAGAGCTGGGTTCAAAGCTTTTTAACCGTGGCGGTCACAGTATTACCCTGACCAGCGAAGGCTTGCTCTTAAAGCGCCGTGCCCTTGAAATCGTTGATTTGGAGGACAAAATCATAAACGAGTTTAAAGGCGATACCGAGTCGATAGAGGGAAAAATCACAATCGGCTGTGGTGAATTTATGGCGGTTGAAACCCTTGCAGAAATCTGTAAGAAATATAAGGAAAAATATCCCCTCGTCCAGTTTGCCATCCACACAGGTACCGCTGACGCAATATCTGATATGATGAACAAGGGACTTGTAGACATAGGGCTTTTCCTTGAGCCAATCAGCACAGAGGGCATGGATTATATCAGGATTCAGGGCTGCGACCACTGGGTTGTTGCCATGCGCCCTGATGATGCACTTGCCCATAAAGAAGTCATTACCAAAGAGGATTTACTTGACCTGCCCCTTATCCTGCCGGAGCGTACAAATGTGCAGAGTGAGATTGCAAACTGGTTCGGCAAGGATTATGAGAAGCTCAATATTGCCTTTACCGGCAATCTGGGCACCAATGCCGGCATCATGGTTATGAATGGGCTTGGTTATCAAATCTCCATCGAGGGTGCAGCCAAGTACTGGCGAGATGATTTGATTGTGCAGAAGAGACTTTACCCTGAAATAGAGACCAGCACCGTAATTGCCTGGAGACGGAATATACCTTATTCGCCGGCGGTGAGGAAGTTTATTGAAGAGATAAGGCTTGCAGAATAGAGCAGGTAATTAAATAAAAATAAGGCAGAAGCATATGTTTGTTTTCTGCCTTATTTTTATTTAATTGTGATATTAACATTTCAGAAACATTCGTCAGCTATGATACAAGGTACTTTTACAATATGCGATAGTTTTGGAATTTAGGAGAATATCACTATGAAGAAAATAAACCTTACCCGATTTCTAAGCAAAAGAAATCAGATTATCATATTTATAGTAACACTTATCACTGTAGCAGCCTCAATATATGCTGCAATTACTAACGCTTTCCCTGAACCTGTCAGTATCACCCTATATTCCTTAGCAGCCATAGGCTTTGTGTGTAGCTGCACCTTCTGGGTAAGAGCCATTATCTTTTTTGTAAAAATGATTTTACTTCCCTTTACCAAAAAGAATCGTATAGCCAACACCCTCATAACTGACACAAGACTTAGGACAGTTATATTCACCGTACCGGGAATGGGATTTAATATGTTCTATGCAGTATTTAATGGTGCTATTGGAATCATAAATCAATCTGCCTGGTGCGGTTCCTTAGCCGCCTACTATATGCTGCTATCTGTCATGCGTTTTCTGTCAGTGTCTTATGCAAGAAAAGTGTATGATGGAAAGTTCCTGTTCGGGAAAAGACATATAGAAAAACGCATCCCACAGAATAATGGCGATAATCTTGAGGCTCGCTCACGAAAAGTATATAGAAATTGCGGAATCATGCTGTCTATTTCAAGTATAGCTCTGGCTGGAGCCGTCATCATGCTTGTATATGGAGAGGGTGGCAAAACATATCCTAACCTCATGATTTACGGTGTCGCAGCCTACACCTTTTATAAACTGACCATGGCTGTATTAAATATGATAAAAGCCAGAAAGGGAGGCTCTATTCTCCTTAAAACACTTCGTGATATAAATTATGCAGATGCCCTGGTTTCTCTTTTATCCTTGCAGACAGCCCTGCTTTCTGCCTTTGAGCAGGAGTCAGGCATAATGATTCCCATCACCAACGCACTTACAGGAGCGGGAGTGTGCCTGATGATTTTTGCTTTGGGGATATATATGGCTCGTAAGTCAAAAAATGTAGTTTAACATTTCAGAAACATAATTCAAACAAATCGCAAATAAGCAACGTCTATGATATAAACAACATCAAGAAAGCAAGGACAAAAAAATGGCAAAATCAAAATTAGTTGCAGCCAATAAAAAAATTGCTGATGGAGTTGTAGCCGGCTACAAGAAAATCGAGGATACAGTAGTTGGCGGCTATACAAAAATCGAGAACGCATTTGTAGACCAGTACCTGACACATGACGGCGAGTCAGTCGAAGATGCTAAAAACGCCTTCAGGCAAAAAACGGAAAGAGAGGATACGACAATGAAAAAAAGTAATTTCGTAGCATTAATTTTAGGAACAATCAGTGGAGTATTTTTCGCACTTGGAATGTGCATGGCACTTCTGCCAGAATGGGGACTTAGAAATCAGGGTATTGTAAGCGGTGTAATAGGTATCGTACTTATGCTTGTTACAATCGGTGTCTGGAGAAAGATAGAAGGCAAGGCTCCTATCAAGCCTAGTGGAAAAACTATAGGTGCAACATTGTTAGGAGTAGCCGGAGCTTTGCTCCTCGGTGTGGGAATGTGCCTGTGCATGGTATTTGCCCACATGATGCTTGGCATTGTCATTGGTATTGTAGGAATTGTAGTACTGCTTATGTTAATTCCACTTATAAAGGGTTTACATGACTAAAAGCATAATTTTCATTGATATTTGACAATTATAGACTCTTCGATTACTATAAAATGTGCTTTCATATTGAGCAAACACATAATATAGGATAAGGAGCAATAATATTGACAAAAGATAAAGATACATATATATCCTACAACAAACTTTTCTTACTATACTTAGCCGGCTGTGTAGCAGGCGTAATAATAGAGGGTACCTTCTGCCTGCTTACAAAAGGACATTGGGAAAATCACGTTGTTTCCATACTCGGCTACTTCAACGTGCTCTATGGTTTTGGCACAGTGCTTCTATATGTCGGAGCTGTAAAGCTGCGAAAAAAGAATATGGCTGTAAGAGTCCTTTCCATGACTATAGCAGCAACCCTGCTTGAATTGATGAGCGGACTTCTCTTAAGGGATGGACTTGGCATGCGTGCCTGGAATTATGATAACAAATTCATGAATTATCAGGGATTGATATGCCTGAGTTTTTCATCAATGTGGGGAATCGCAGCATTTGTAGTCTGCATTATATATCCGCATATGAATACCGTCTTAAACAAGCTGCAGGGTAAAAAATGGAACATGTTTTGTATTATTCTTGGAATAATAATGGTTGTGGATTTTTCCCTGACCGGTATGTCCATCATGAGATGGAGCGAGCGCCATTATGGTGTTAATCCCATGTTTGGCATATTAAAGGTGCTGGATGATATAGCACCGGATGACTGGATGCAGGCACGGTTTATAGAGTGAAGGTTTCTCCAGTAAATTCATATATTTTCAGGCAGGATTATATCCTGCCTGAAATTTTATCTCTATCCTTAAACATAATGGATTCTCTGTCTGTCAAATCTATCCTGCTGCTCACGAATTGCTTCCGGATAACCACAAGGAATAATCGCAAAAGCTTCCAGCGTATCAGGTATACTTATCACATCTCTGACAGCCTCCATACGCTCTTTTAGTGGAGCAATTCCAAGCCAGACAGCACCGAGTCCCAGACGATCTGCCTCCAATAAGAGATTTTCAACTGCCGCACT
>CAVFAM010000237.1:776-7409 GCA_963620375.1 Bacteroidaceae bacterium | reverse complement strand
CTTCTGTATAATAGCACCCTTATACTCTAATGTCAACAGATAAATCCCCTTTTTGCTAAAGATGTAAAATTTGTCGCTTTTTGTCGAATTGTCTAAATTGTCTATATATTCAGTTTATTATATACAATTAAGTCATCTTACTGTTTTATTGCCTCCAGAGCCTCTCTGACATTTGCAACGCCTATAAGTTTTATCCCATCGATATTTTCCATCGCATCCTTACAGACCTTAGGCAGGATGCATGTATCAAAGCCTAATTTTCTGGCTTCCATCACTCTCTGTTCTGCCATCGTAACAGCTCTGACCTCGCCACTTAGTCCCACTTCTCCAAAACATATTGTTCTTTCTGGCACTACAATATTAAGCTTGCTGGATAAAATAGACAGCACAATCCCCAAATCAATTGCAGGCTCGTTCATTTTCATACCACCGGCAATGTTTATATATGCGTCACAATCTGACAGTTGGATATTAAGCCTCTTTTCCAGAACCGCCATCAACAGATTTACCCTGTTATAGTCTACACCTGTCGCAGTTCTTCTCGGATTGTTAAAAAAGCTATGACATACCAGTGCCTGTATCTCTAGCAGAATAGACCTGGTTCCTTCTATAGAACATGCCACAATAGAGCCAGATGCATCCTGAGGTTTTCCGCTCAGCATATACTCTGAGGGATTTTCCACCTCGACAAGTCCCTCATTTCGCATCTCAAAAACTCCGATTTCGTTTGTTGAACCAAATCTGTTTTTTACTCCTCTTAAAATTCGGTAAGATTCGTGTCTGTCCCCTTCAAAATACAACACAGTATCTACCATATGCTCTAATACTCTCGGTCCTGCAACAACACCCTCCTTTGTCACATGTCCAACAATAAATACAGATATATTCATCCCCTTTGCTATTTGAAGCAGGACTCCTGTAGACTCTCTGACCTGCGACACACTGCCCGGCGCCGAACCCACATTTTCATTAAACATAGTCTGAATTGAGTCTATTATGACTATCTGAGGTTTTCTCTTTTCTATAACGCCCTTTATAATGTCCAGATTTGTCTCACACAGAAGTTCAAGATTGTCATTAAAACTTCCTATTCTCTGCGCCCTGATTTTTATCTGTTGAAGGGATTCCTCTCCTGATACATATAAGACTGACAAATTCTGGTCAGACAGATTCCTGCAGACCTGTAATAAGAGTGTTGATTTTCCTATTCCAGGGTCTCCTCCTACTAGCACAAGGGAGCCACTTACTATACCACCGCCAAGCACCCTGTCCAGTTCCCCAATCTTTGTTGTCGTCCTGTCAGTCTCAGAGAATTCTACCTTTGACAGGGGTACAGGAACAGCCTCTGTTACAGAAGCTTTCATTTTACCAATACTTCCTGCTGCCTTCTTATCCACTATCTCCTCAACAAATGTATTCCATTCCTTACAGCCTGGACACTGCCCCATCCATTTGGTAGATTCATATCCACATTCCTGACAAAAATATACTGTAGTTTTACCTTTAGCCATATGTTCTCCTATAAAATACTTAAGCCCGGCTATCTGCCGGGCTTGTGCTTAATTAAATAATTACTTTTTCTCTACTTTAATTGCAACAGACTCTGCACCCTGAAGCTCTACGCTGAGACTAAGCTTGCCTCCAAGATTTGTCTTCATAACGCCAGCAGACTCTCCATCTATAGAGATTTCGTACTCATTGTCCTCTTCCAGCTCTAATGTAATCTGTGCATCCTCCGGTCCATCTACTGTAAACTCAACAGTATTCTCGTTTTCCCTGTAGTTGCTTACAGCTGTACCTGGAACAGACTCGTAAACGAACATTCCATTTCTCTCAAGCTTTGTAATTTCTTTAAAAGTCTTTACTTTGTAGATGTCTCCATTATATTCAAAATTATCTAAGTTAGCCTTTGCTGATAATGTATAATCTCCAAAACTAATACTTCCATTATCTTCTTTGCGAATCAATTCACTTATTGCAGCCATTTTTATCCTCCCGTGACTTTCAAGTTTGATACGATAATTATAATTCTATTTTCCTGTTACAGTCAACGAAATTTCTTTATTTTTAGTAGAAATAACTGCTTCGTTTCCTGCCTTGAGTTTTCCTGCAATTATCGCCTCAGATAGTCGGTCTTCTATCTCTTCCTGTATTTTTCTCTTGAGTGGTCTTGCGCCATATTTCTTATCAAAGGATTTCTCAACTATCAGAGCTTTTGCACTATCCTTTACAGTAAGCTTTATTCCTAGCTGGTCTGCGCACCGCTTCTCAAGCTCTTTTATCAGTAATGTGACAATTTTCTTCATATCATCCTTATTGAGGGTTCTGAATACAATTGTCTCGTCTATTCTGTTAAGGAATTCCGGCTTAAATATCCTCTTTACCTCTTCCATAACACTGTTTTTCATAACCTCATGGTCATGCTTCTCATCATCCTGACTGCCAAAGCCCAGCTTTTTAGGCTCTATAATTGCAGATGCCCCTGCATTTGATGTCATAATAATTATGGTATTCTTGAAATCAACCAGACGTCCCTGGGAGTCAGTTATACGTCCATCGTCCAATACCTGTAACAAGATATTAAATACATCTGGATGAGCTTTTTCTATCTCATCAAACAATATTACTGAGAAGGGATTTCTTCTGACTTTTTCTGATAACTGTCCTCCATCATCATGACCTACATATCCTGGTGGTGAGCCTATCATTTTAGAGACACTGTGCTTTTCCATATATTCTGACATATCAACTCTTATCATAGCCTCTTCTCTGCCAAACACAGCCTCAGCCAATGCCTTAGATACCTCAGTCTTTCCTACACCAGTCGGTCCCAAAAAGAGGAAGGAGCCAATTGGACGCTTAGGGTCTTTTAAACCTACACGTCCCCTTCTGACAGCTTTTGCGACAGCAGATACTGCCTCTTCCTGCCCTATAACCCGCTTGTGCAGGGTAGTCTCAAGCTTAGCCAGACGGGAAGCCTCATTTTCAGTAAGCTTGCTTACCGGTATCTTGGTCCAGCCTGCTACAACCTCTGCAATCTCATTTTCTCCGACAACAGGAATCTTTGCCCTGCCTGTCTTTCTGTTTTTATTTACCTGCTTTTCTACTTCTTTATCCAGAAGCTGCTTGTCAGCTCTAAGTGCTTTTGCTGCTTCTATATCTCCTGCCTTCAGACAGTCCTCTATCTGCTCATCAAGCTCTGTAAGCTGCCCCTTAAGCTCTGATATGCTGTCTGCATTCTTTATTCCCTTTAATCTGAGCTTTGCTGCCGCCTCATCCATCAGGTCAATTGCCTTATCCGGCAGGAACCTGTCATTAATATATCTGCTTGAAAGAGAAACCGCAGCTTCTATGGCTTCATCACTTATTTTAACATTGTGGTGCTTCTCATATAAGCCTCTCAAGCCCTTTAAGATTTCAACTGTCTCTTCATTCCCTGGTTCCTCCACCATAACAGGCTGAAATCTTCTCTCAAGAGCCGCATCCTTCTCTATATGCTTTCGATACTCGTCTATTGTTGTAGCGCCAATAACCTGTACCTCACCTCTTGCAAGTGCCGGTTTAAGAATATTGGATGCGTCCAATGCCCCCTCAGCTCCTCCTGCACCAATTATTGTGTGCAGCTCATCTATAAAGAGCAGGACATTTCCAGCTGCGCTTACCTCATTTATTACCTTTTTGATTCTTTCCTCAAACTCTCCCCTGTACTTAGACTTAGCCACCATACCTGACATATCCAGGGATACGACTCTCTTATCAGCTATTATCTCCGGAACAGAACCATTTGCTATGTTCTGTGCAATACCCTCAATGATAGCAGTCTTTCCAACACCTGGTTCACCTATAAGACATGGATTGTTCTTTCCACGTCTGCACAATATCTGAATGACCCTCTCTGTCTCAGTTTTTCTGCCAACTACAGGGTCCAGAACTCCCTCCCTTGCCATCTGGGTAAGGTCTCTTGAATACTGATCTAATGTAGGGGTAGACACTGCTCCCTGAACATTTTTTCGTCCTCTTTGAATATCATCACGATATCTGGCAGGATTTTCTCCCATAGCTGTAATCGTATCTGCAATCAGCTTCTGCGCATTAATATTCATTGTATTTAAAAGCCTCAAAGCTGCGCAGTCTCCACTGGTAAGCAGGGCGAGCAGCATATGCTCTGTTCCTATCTCATCACTTCCGAACCTCTCTGCCTCCTCAGCGGCCTGCTCTACTACCATCTGGGTCTTAGGTGATAAACCATCCCTATCCAATACAATGACATCCTCACCTGGTGAAATAAGTTCCTCTATGAGCTTGATTAATTTATCAAGCTCTACTCCATTTGATGTCAAAACTTCCGCTGCAACACCAGTTCCTTCTTTTAACAATCCCACAAGAAGGTGCTCTGTTCCAACATAATTATAGTTCATGCTTTTAGATATGCGGTTTGCTATATCCAGAACCTTCTTTGCCTTTTTTGTATATGCTTTCAAATTTCAAAGCCTCCACTCTATAAGTCTATAAATGTAATATCGTCGTCTTCGTCCTGTTCCTGGTCTTTTTTCTTTCCCCACCTTTTGTGCTTTTTCTTTTCCTTTTTATCAGGCTTCTCGTCTGGCAGGATATTTTGTAAGTTATCTTCCTCCACATCATTACTTGCTTCTGCATCTGCTGCATCATTATTGATTTGACTGCTATTTATGACAGCTTTTACAGTATCAGCCATTTCAATATCATCTGCCTCTTCCTTACTGTCATTTGTGCTGCTTTCATCTTCAGTGCTCTCTGCAGCATCATTTTCAGCCTCATCACTTACAGCTTCATAATCTGATGGTATGGTATTCCAGGCGCTCTTTGCTTCAGCATCTGCACCAGCATCTGTGTCCTCTTCTATACCCTCATCCAGTTCATCTTCAGAATTTTCCTCTTCAAGCTCTCTGAGTACATCCTTTCTTGAATTAGCGACTCTGATGGCAAGTGCAATAATAATTATCAAAAGAATCACAAATATTATTCCACATACTGCAAGAATGATTGTTCTCTCAAGCTTTAAGTTTGCAACATCAGCCTGTAATGATGTATCCGGCTCCTGTTCTTCTACCACCTGCTCAACAGTTGTAACCGGAGCAATATATCTGATATATGTGCCTTCAACCGGGTCATACTGATACCAGCCCTTATCACCTCTGTCATTGATACAGTATATGAGATAAAGCTCATCATCTGTCTTCTGATAAGCAGTCACATCCGCCTTTCCCTCTATAGAAAGTGTAACCTCTGCATAGTCATCCGGCACATCTGCAACATCTGGCATGAGTATAATAACATAATGCTCTTCTCCTGATATTTTAACAAATGGATAAATCGCTCCCTGTTCTCTATCATATACAAAAAAGCCTGTATTTAATCCATCCTCGCTGACCATCTTTATCAAATCAAGGCTTCCATTGTTGAAGCTAAGACTTGGATACTCAATATTGTCAATCAGAATGCTGGATAATGTAAAGTCCTGTAAGACTTCCTCCTCAGTAATATCAGCAGCTATGCTCCAGTTACTGCCGTTTATCTCATAGGTCTTTGCTTCTTCTGTGGTCTCCGAATTATCAGGGTCTGTCGCTTCTCTTCTGGTAACCACAATAGTATAAGTAGTGGTAACTCCATTTTCAGCCTTTACTGTAATAGTGATAGTATTTTCTCCCACCTCAAGATTATCATTTCCAGTAACCGCTGTAACCTTTGCTGCTGAATTCGCAGGTGTAGCAGAAATAGAAAGTGATGTAACACTATTGTCAACTGTAGCTGTATAGTTTTTGGTCTTAGGTGAAAATGCAGGTGACAACGAGCCATTTGACAGCACTATAGACTTTAAGGTGTTGTCAGAGGACTGGCTTGTCTGTACAGTATCACTGCCATCTGTTGTTCCAGCTGTATTGCTTCCTGCATTTCCACCATTTGTTGTATCAGCCGGCTGCTCTGCTGCATTATTAACTGTAACTGTAGCGCTGGCTCCACCAAACTCGATTGGATTACTCTCTGAGTCTCCTGCGGATCTGACAGTTGCTGTTATAGTACATGTTCCTGCTCCCACAGCAGAAAAATTTACTGATGCTGAGTTTGACTGACCTGCCGCATCTCCAATTACAACAACAGTATCATTTCCACCAGATAATACCGCCGTATTATCAACGCTTATTATAACATCTACTCCATATCCAGATGGGCAGGAAACAGTTGCTGTAACTGTACCGCCTACATTCACACTGCCTGCACTGACACTAAGCGATACTCCCTCTGCCTTTACAATATTATTTGGTTGTATAACAAGTAATAACGCCAGTGCTATTGCAAGAAAACCACTAATTATCTTTTTCATTTCTACCTCACTACTGATTTATTGTTTTCTTTCCAGTTATATGATTATTAATAATTATCATATCAAGAACCGTTGCTCCATCACCTTTTCTATTGGCATCCGCAGCCTCCAGATATTCTCCGGACAAGGCTCCCTTGCCAGTAATGTGCCTGTTTAGCTTAATCATATCAAGCACATTTACTTTTCCATCACCATTTACATCGCCGTAAATCACAATCTTTGTAGCTACAAGCTGGTTACCATTTGCATCATACACAGCCACACTGTCTCCA
>CAVFAM010000237.1:0-687 GCA_963620375.1 Bacteroidaceae bacterium | reverse complement strand
CTCCAGTTGCAAGGGTTCCGCTCTTTTCATTTCCTGATGCGTCAAGTATCTTAACTGTATTTGATGATGAAAGGCCACTCAGGAGAGTAGCTGAATCCGTCTCTGGCTGGATTCCTGTAACATATGTACCAATAGAATACACAGAAGATGTAACCCCTGCATCAGCGTTAACTACATCTCCACCTGACACTCCGGCTGCCAGTCTTGAAACCTTTATGCTATAGGTTCTTGTGCTTCCACTCTGTGACTTACACACAACCTGAATGGTATTGTCCCCAACATTAAGATTGTAGCTGCCTGTTCCTGAGACTGTGGAGGTGCTCACAAGCGCTGCTGCTGAGACACTTATACTGCTCACGGAATTATCAACGACAATTGAATAGTTCTGTGTTGCCGCATCAAAGCCAGGGGTTAGTGAAAGTCCTGTGACGGAAAGCCTGCTTAGATAATTATTCGGATTTCCAGATGCTGTGAATGTACATGCCGAATCTGGCATATTAGTGTATACAGGAATCACGAAATTAAAAGCCTGTGTCTTGTCAGAATATCCTTTGCCCACTGACTGTCCCTCTGAGATAGCCCCCGATACGTTGCTCATGTACTGGTGTGTACCCAGGGCTGACGCACTGGACACATTAAACTTCTCCAGATATATAGTATTCTGTCCCCTGTTTATATAATCACTCT
>CAVFAM010000236.1:0-14373 GCA_963620375.1 Bacteroidaceae bacterium | reverse complement strand
ATGCATACCAGAACAACCTGGATGCAACATTATTAAATCAGGACAGCGCAGCAGCAGATGACAAGATTGACCTTTTCCTTGTTGAAGCTGATTACGCACTCAAGTATGTAGATTCTGATTACACAATGCCAATCAAGGATTTAGGAATTACAGACAGCGATATTTCTAAGCAGTACAAATATACACAGGATGTAGTTACAGATTCTGACGGAGTATTAAAAGGACTTTCATGGCAGGGCTGTCCTGGTGTACTTTTCTACAATAGAGAAGCTGCAAAAGAAGTTCTCGGAACAGATGATCCAGATGAAGTTCAGAAGTCAGTATCTGACTGGGATACATTCAATGCTACAGCTGAGAAGATGAAGGCTGCCGGCTACAAGATGACATCTACAGTTAACGATACATACCGTGTATACTCTAACAACGTTTCAGAGAAATGGGTAAGCGATGACGGAACAGTCCAGATTGATGACAACATCATGAAGTGGGTTGATGATTCTAAGGAATTAGTTGATGCTGGTGAGACAGGAACAAGCGAGCTCTGGTCAGATGACTGGAAGAAGGGCTTCTATCCAGAAGGAAAAGTATTCTGCTACTTTGGACCTGCATGGTTAGTAAACTTCTCAATGGCAGCAGATGAAGATGGTTCTATCGGAAACCAGGGCGGCTGGGGAGCAGCTCAGGGACCACAGGGCTTCTTCTGGGGCGGTACCTGGATTTGTGCAGCAGAGGGAACAGACAATGCTGACCTTATCAAGGACATCATGCTCAAGATGACAACAGATGATGATATCATGAAGGATATCGTTATTGCAGATGATGATTTCGTAAACAACAGCACAGTTATGGATGGATTAGCTGATGGCTCTATCTTAGGTAAAGACGACAAGCCTTACACAAGTGACATTCTTGGTGGACAGAACCCATTACCAATGTACACAGCAGGTGTTGCAACTCTCGACTTAAGCAACCTTTCATCTTACGATCAGGGATGTAACGAAGAGTTCCAGAATGCTATGAAGAACTACTTTGAAGGAAATGCAACAAAGGATGAGGCTATCGACCAGTTCAAGAAGGCTATCGTAGAGAAGTATCCAGAGCTTACAGTAGAATAAGCCTTAACATATGTAACATATTAACCACTGATTTAAACCCTGTCTGCCTCGCAAAAGCAGGCGGGCAGGGTATACTTTTGGAAATTTAGTTAGGAAATTTTTAGTAACCACGATACCAATAGACTACAATACCAGTTGGGAGGTAAGGTATTATGAAAAAAAGTGGAGGGAAAGCGGTAAGATATAACAAATGGGGCTATATCTTTCTGATACCGTTTATCGTTGTATACGTTGTATTTCAGCTGGTACCCCTTGTAAACACAATTTATAACAGCTTTTTTGAAAATTATATGTCAGGTCTCAAGCAGGTTGGACCTACATTCATTGGGTTAGAAAATTACAAAGCATTGTTCACATCCGGTGACATATGGATTTACTTTAAAAATACCATGGTTATGTGGCTTATGTGCTTCATACCACAGATTATTTTATCCCTGTTGCTGGGAGCCTGGTTCTCAGATGTAAGCCTGAGACTTAAGGGAACAAGATTTTTTAAGACAGTAATATATTTGCCGAACCTGATTATGGCTTCTGCATTTTCACTTTTATTCTTTACTTTGTTTGCAGATTCAGGTCCTATAAATTCACTGCTTATGCAGATTGGATTTATCTCAGAGCCATATAAGTTCCTCTCTCATGCAGGAAGTGCAAGAGGACTTATAGCACTTATGAACTGCCTGATGTGGTTTGGTAATACAACCATTCTCCTCATGGCAGGAATGATGGGAATTGATACATCCTTGTTTGAGGCAGCAGAGGTGGATGGAGCTACATCTACACAGGTGTTCTACAAGATTACATTACCACTGCTCCGCCCAATACTTGTATATGTAATTATTACATCACTCATTGGTGGTCTTCAGTTATTCGATGTACCACAGATTCTGACAAACGGAACAGGTGATCCGATGAGATCTACTATGACACTTATTATGTACCTGAACAAGCATCTGTACAGCAAGAACTACGGTATGGCTGGAGCACTCTCAGTTGTATTATTCATACTTACAGGTATCTTAAGCCTTGTAGTATTTAAGGTTTCAGGCAATGACAAGAGAAAGGGGTAGGTTGACATGGCAGAAAATGTAAGCACAAAAAATAAAGGCATGGGAATCCATGCAAGACGTGCAATTGCATACATAGTACTCATTCTTGTATCATTCTTCTGTTTGTTCTGGTTCTATGTAATGCTTATAAATGCAACCAGATCCAATGGAGAGCTGCAGGCAGGATTTACAGCCATCCCAAGTACACATTTACTTGAGAACTGGAAAAATCTTGTATCAGGTACTCTTCCAATATGGAGAGGAATGTTTAACAGCTTGGTTATAGCTACATTCAGTGCAATCCTGTGTGTGTATTTTTCAACAATGACAGCATATGCCATTCACGCATATGAGTTTAAGTTTAAGAAGTACATATATCCATTCATACTTATGATTATGATGATTCCTACACAGGTTACAGCACTTGGATTTATCAACCTGGTTAACAAGATGGGACTTATGGATTCATTTATCCCACTTATAGTTCCAACCATTGCTTCACCTATAGTATTCTTCTATATGAAGCAGTACATGGAGAGCTCGCTTCCATTGTCTCTGATAGAGGCAGCAAGAATTGATGGTTCAGGAGAGTTCCGTACATTTAACAGTATCGTACTTCCTCTCATGAAACCGGCAATAGCAGTACAGGCAATATTTACCTTTGTAAGCAGCTGGAACAATTACTTCACTCCGGCACTTATCTTACATGATAACAATAAGAAAACACTTCCTATCCTGCTTGCCCAGCTCCGTGCAGCTGACTGGCTTAAGTTTGATATGGGTCAGGTTTATGTAATGATTACATTCTCTATCCTGCCTGTTATCGTAGTATACTTAATCCTTTCAAAGCACATTGTAGCAGGTGTGGCACTTGGTAGTGTAAAGGGTTAATCCTTATTTGGTAAAATTGCACACATAAGTTAATAAAAATGTCGAAACAACGTGCAAAGTTTATAAAACTTAATTTTTTAAACAAAATACCTTGCGTTTTAGAACTAATTGAGGTATCTTAGTTTCAGAAATAATGTGTACGATGAATTTTGAACGAGGGCGTTCCACTAGGTGGAGTGCCCTTATCTTTTTATACGGACTTAATCATAAAGTTCATCTATACGAAATATTAATAAAGGGAAAGGATGTTAGATATGAGCGAACAGGAATATTACAATGTAGCAGACATCTTTGGAGAAAATGTATTTAACGATTCAGTTATGCAGACAAGACTTCCAAAGAAGGTTTACAAGAGACTTCACGAGGTTATGGAAGAGGGCAAAGAGCTGGATCTTGAGACAGCAGATGTAATTGCACATGAGATGAAGGAGTGGGCTATTGAAAAGGGAGCTACACACTATACTCACTGGTTCCAGCCACTTACAGGCTTCACTGCTGAGAAGCATGATTCATTTATTACAGCTCCAATGGATAACGGAAAAGTACTTATGAGCTTTTCAGGAAAGGAGCTTATAAAGGGAGAGCCTGATGCTTCTTCATTCCCATCAGGTGGACTTAGAGCAACCTTCGAGGCAAGAGGATATACAGCTTGGGATTGTACATCACCAGCCTTCGTAAGACAGGATGCAGCAGGCGCAACACTTTGTATTCCAACAGCCTTCTGTTCTTACACAGGAGAGGCGCTTGACCAGAAGACACCGCTTCTTAGATCTATGGAAGCTATCAACGAGCAGGCACTTAGATTAATCAGACTGTTCGGCAATACAACATCCACAAAGGTTACACCATCAGTTGGACCTGAGCAGGAGTACTTCCTTGTAGACCGTGAGAAATACTTACAGAGAAAAGATTTAATCTTTGCAGGACGTACACTTTTCGGAGCAATGCCTCCAAAAGGGCAGGAGATGGATGACCATTACTTCGGAGCTATCCGTGAGAGAATTGCAGCATACATGAGAGATGTAAACAAGGAACTCTGGAAGCTTGGAGTATCAGCAAAGACACAGCATAACGAGGTTGCCCCAGCCCAGCATGAGCTTGCACCAATTTATGCAGAGTGTAACGTGGCAGTAGACCACAACCAGTTAGTAATGGAAACTCTTAAGAAGGTAGCAGGACGTCACGGACTTCAGTGTTTACTTCATGAGAAGCCATTCGCAGGAGTAAATGGTTCAGGAAAACACAACAACTGGTCAATTACAACAGATGATGGCATCAACTTACTTGAGCCAGGTGATACACCACATGAGAACATCCAGTTCCTTCTTGTTCTCACATGTATTCTTAAGGCAGTTGATGAGCATGCAGGACTTTTAAGAGCATCTGCAGCAGATGTAGGAAACGACCACAGACTTGGAGCTAACGAGGCACCACCAGCAATCCTTTCAATCTTCCTTGGAGAGCAGCTTGAGGATGTTATCGAGCAGCTTGTAAGCACAGGAACTGCAACACACAGCTTAGCAGGAGAGAAGCTTGAGACTGGTGTTAAGACATTGCCAGATTTCATGAAGGATGCTACAGACCGTAACCGTACATCACCATTTGCATTTACAGGAAACAAATTCGAGTTCCGTATGGTTGGTTCACAGGATTCAGTTGCACAGTCAAATGTAGTACTCAACACAATCGTAGCAGAAGCCTTCTGCGAGGCCTGTGATATTCTCGAGAATGCTGAAAACTTTGACCTTGCTGTACATGATTTAATCAAGAAGTACGCAACAGAGCACCAGAGAATTATCTTCAATGGAAACGGATACTCAGATGCATGGGTAGCAGAAGCAGAAAAGCGTGGACTTCCAAACATTAAGTCAATGGTTGAGGCTATTCCACAGTACGTTGCACCAGAAAATGTAAAGGCATTCGAGAAGTTTGGCGTATTCACAAAGGCAGAGCTTGAGAGCCGTGTTGAGATTGAGTATGAGACATATTCAAAGACAATCAACATCGAGGCAAGAGCAATGATTGATATTGCAGGAAAGCAGATTATTCCAGCAGTAATCAAATATACAACAGTACTTGCAAACTCACTTACAGCAGTTAAGACAGCTTGTGCAGACGCAGATGTATCAGTTCAGGCAGAGCTTCTGACAGAGACATCAGCCCTCCTTTCAGATGCAAAGGTAGCACTTGCAAAGCTTACAGATGTTACAGACAAGGCTGGAGACATGGAAGAGGGAGCAGTTCAGGCAGCATACTACAGAGATGAAGTAAAGGCAGCTATGGATGAGCTCAGAGCACCAGTTGATAAGCTTGAGATGCTTGTTGACAAGGAGATGTGGCCAATGCCATCATACGGCGACCTCCTCTTTGAGGTATCTCCATTATAAGATACACAATAATTAAATAAATTTATTTTAAATGCAAAGGCGCATTTCCCAAAAGCACATTAGGTGTCAAAAGGGGGATGTGCCTTTTGTAATATAAAATAGAAGCGAAAGCGATAGGAGGAATTAGTTATGACAGAAGAAATTACAAGCTTCATAAACAACAACATCTTCGGTGTGTGGTTTCTTATTGGAGCAGCATTAGTATTTTGGATGCAGGCAGGATTTGCAATGGTAGAGGCTGGTTTTACCAGAGCAAAGAACTCAGGAAACATTATCATGAAGAACCTTATGGACTTCTGTATTGGTACAGTTGTATTCATTATCATTGGTTCGTCACTTCTTCTCGGAGAAGATTTGGTAGGTTTTATTGGAAAACCTGGTTTTGATATTTTCACAGCATACAAGGATTTTGATTTTTCATCATTCGTATTTAACCTTGTATTCTGTGCAACAACAGCAACAATCGTATCAGGAGCTATGGCAGAGCGTACAAAGTTCTTATCATACTGTGTATACTCAGCAGTTATTTCAGCACTTATCTACCCAATCGAGGCACACTGGATCTGGGGCGGCGGTTTCCTTGCCCAGTTAGGCTTCCATGATTATGCAGGCTCATGTGCAATCCACATGACAGGTGGTATCTGTGCCATTATAGGTGCCAAGATGCTTGGAGCACGTATTGGTAAATTCACAAAGGACAAGGAGGGCAAAATCGTAAAGGTTAACGCCTTCCCAGGACATAATATCCCACTTGGAGCACTTGGTGTATTTATCCTCTGGTTTGGCTGGTATGGATTTAACGGTGCAGCAGCAACAGATCTTCCAACACTTGGTTCAATATTCCTTACAACAACAATTGCACCAGCAGTTGCAACAGTTGTAACAATGATTTTTACATGGGTTAAATATGGCAAGCCAGATGTATCAATGTCACTCAATGCATCACTTGCAGGACTTGTAGCAATCACAGCACCTTGTGATGTAACAGACGCACTTGGCGCAACAATCATCGGATTTGTAGCAGGACTTCTGGTATGCTTCGGTGTATGGCTTCTTGATGAGAAGTTAAGAATTGATGACCCTGTAGGTGCAGTAGCAGTACATATGATGAACGGTATCTGGGGTACATTTGCAGTAGGACTTTTTGCAACAGATACAGCACCAGGATTTGCAGTAGCAGGAATGGAAAAAGGATTATTCTACGGCGGTGGTTTCCATCAGTTAGGCTTACAGTGCCTTGGAATTTTAACAGTCGGAGCATGGGCAGCAATTACAATCACAATTACATTTACAGTAATTAAGGCAACAATCGGACTCAGAGTATCAGAGGAGGAGGAAATCCTTGGTCTCGACCCTACAGAGCATGGACTTCCATCAGCATATGCCGGCTTCTCACTTATGGATGTGTCAAACACAATGACAATGGATGTAAACGAGAACACAGATCTTGGAACACCAGAGTACGAGCTTGCTTCACAGGTTAAGAAGGATGCAGCAGTACCAGTAGTTAAGGCTCCATCATTAGACACAGGCATCTACAAGGTTGTAATCGTATCAAGACTGACACGTTACGATGCTTTAAAGAAGGCAATGAACGAAATCGGTGTAACAGGAATGACAGTATCACAGGTTATGGGTTGTGGTATCCAGAAGGGTGCCGGCGAGAAATATCGTGGTGCTGAAATCGATGCAACACTTCTTCCAAAGGTTAAGGTTGAGGTTGTTGTCAGCAAGATTCCAGTTGACACAGTTATCGAGGCTGCTAAGAAGTGCCTCTACACTGGACATATCGGAGATGGTAAAATCTTCGTATACGGAGTTGACAGAGTTGTTAAGGTTCGTACAGGTGAAGAGAACATTGAGGCTCTTCAGGATGTTGAGTAAGCCCTTTCCCTATAATTGGAATAACATAGATTGGCACCAGGCACAGTATTCTCCACTGTGCCTGGTGCTTTTTTGAGGCTTTGTATGCGGGCTTGTATCTTCCTTCTGGGGCTGGGCTGGATGGGGCGTTTTCAATTCTGGCTCCCTCACGAAACCTGCAAAAGCACAAACGGACAAAGGATGAATGTCTGCGGGCGTAGAGTAAAGGCTTTAGATTTGCCAGATGCCATGAGAAGACTTCAAGAAGGTGTACTTCAACGCATTTGACAGGGGGGAGCAGAGTGTAGGTCGTACACGGACAACCAGATGACCATTCTAGTTTGTCTAGGAGCCTGATTCAGGATATGCCGATTAGGGGTGCCTGCGCACAACTCGAGCAGTTTCTTTTATGCGCACAGCGCAGAGAAGAAACTGCCCTCAGACATGTGACTACGGCACCCCAGCTTATCCTTCATTCAGGCTCCAAGACAAACACGAATAGTCCCTGAACTGTTGTCCGTGTACGACCTACACTCTGCTCCCCCTGTCAAATCGTTTGAAGAACAGCTTCAATAGAAGAAGTCTTCACATGGCATCTGGCAAATCTTGACTTTACGGATAGCCCGCAGACATTCATCCTTTGCCCGTTTGTGCTCTTTAAAATTTACGAAGGGAGCCAGAATTGAAAACGCCCCATCCAGTCCAGCCCCAGAAGGAGGACACAGGCACGCCCCCAAAACTTTAAAAAAGCAATTTTACACAAAATGTGGTATTTTGTCTGTGCAAATGCCACATAAACAAGTATAATGGAGATATGAACATGTGCATGGCACATAAATAAGGAAGGAATAGAGGAAGGAACTTATGAAGAGACGAATCGCATTGTTATTAGCGTGTACTATGGCTTGTACAATGATTACGGGTTGTGGTAAAAAGGACGAGGCTGCATCACAGGCAGGCACAGAGCAGCAGGCACAGGCAGAGGTGACTGCAACAGATGAACCAGTTATAGCAGACAGGTCAAGGAACCTGCTCACAGGCTTACCTGCTACAGAAGAGGAAGCCAGCAAAAGACCAGTAGGAATAATGATTGAAAACACACAGGCTGCTATGCCATCCTATGGTATCACAAGAGCAGATGTTATATATGAGTTCCCTGTAGAGGGAGGAATCACAAGATTTCTTGCCCTGTACTCAGACTACAGTGGAATGGATAGAATTGGAAGTGTGAGAAGCTCACGAGAGTATTTTGCATACACAGCAATCGCTTATGATGCAATATATGTACACTGTGGCGGCTCAATTGAGACCTACAACAATATTTTGGATTTGGGCTTAGTGGATAACTGTGACGCCCGTCTTAAGTCTGGATTTACTTACAGAAGCTCAGACAGGAAATCACCACATAACTTAAGTACCTCATCTGAGGATATTGACAGCATTATAGAGCAGCTGGGCTATGCAACAGAGCATGATGCCAGCTATGCAGGAGCACTTAACTTTAATAAGGATAATGACAACGAGGTAACTCTTGATGATGGAGAGGATGCAGCAGTTGTAGTAGCATATCAGGCACATCCAAAGCCATGGTTTGTATACAATGAAGAGGATGGACTCTACTACAGATACCAGTTCGGTGAGGCACAGGTAGACGGAATTGATGGTTCACAGGTTGCTGTAAAGAATATCATTATTCAGGAATGTACAGTTGATGCCTACTATGATGAGCAGAACCATGACAGAGTTGATATAGGTACACTTACAGGCGGTAAGGGAAAATATATCACAAATGGCAAGGCTGTAGATATAACATGGACTTGTGATGGAAATGGAGAGCCAACACACTACTATTATGAGGATGGTACAGAGGTTGAGCTTAATCAGGGAAAGACATTCTTTGAGATTACAGACCTTGATTATTCAGACAGAAATGTTATCTATGCTACAGAGGATGATTACAACGCAGCTAAGTAAAGCTGGACAGAAAAGTAGTTAATATTAAGGCGGTTATCGTATGAAACGATAGCCGCCTTTTTATGCCAAAGTATGCAAGAAAAGCTGCCAGTGGCAGCTTTTCTGTATCACTCTGGATTGGTTGTTGTGCCTGCGTCTGCTGGTGCTGCTGTGACCTTACCACTGCTGTCAAGCCATTGCTTGTAGACTGAGTCATAGTAAGGGAAGCTCGTAACAGTTGGGTCTACAACATAGATACCTGTCGTTGCATTGTAGCTTGGATAGGTTTCCTTTGGTGTGTCGGTTGTACCACTGCTGGTGCCGGTATCTACTGAACCGGTACTGCTTGTTGTGGTATCCGGAACCGTTGGCTCTGTCGGAGCTACTGAGCTGGCAGTGTGGATAGGACACAGACTGTTCAATAAGTCCTCTCTTGCCAGATATTCAGAATCGGCAGTGCCTTCTTCTCCACCTACAATGTATACACTTGTTGAAGTATTTGGACAATACTGATTTGCAAGTGTTCCTGTATCGTTACATACTGTAAGGATAATGTGGTGGTCACACAAATCACTTGGTGTATTGTCTACATCAAAATATTCAGAAATCAGCATTGAACCTCTTGGGTCTGCATCACATGCTCCTTCAACAGGAAGTAATCCTGATTTTGAACATACAGTTGCTGAGGTTATACCGCTTGGCACTGTGAAATCCTTGTATTCAAGTCCTTCATGTACCCTGCTCATTACAGCCTTCCAGATGTTTTTAGGATAGGTTGTGTTTGAACCAGCCTGCTTTGAGTTATCATCATATCCACCCCAGACTACACATGTGTAATATGGAGTATATCCAGCCCAGAGACAGTCTCTGTTGCTTGTTGTAGTACCAGATTTACCAGCCTGTGCCATAGAAGAACCAAAGTAAGCTCTTGTACCTGTACCAGATGTCATTACATCCTTCATGGCATCTGTGAGAAGCCAGGCGGTAGTCTCCTTGATAACCTGATGGCTTTCCTGGGTGTCTGTTTTGTCAAGAAGTACATTTCCATCGTGGTCATATACCACTGTGTATAACTTTGGCTCTAAGTAAGTACCGCCATTTGCAATAGTTGCATATGCTCCTGTCAGCTCTATATTTGTGACACCCTTAGTCAGACCACCCAGTGCAAGGGACAGGTTCTTGTCTGTATCTGTAAGTGTCGATATACCAAAGCTTTCTGCATAATCATATCCCAAATCAACACCAATCTGCTGCAGGGTCTTTACAGTGACGATGTTTATGGAATTGGTTATTGCAGTACGGATTGTTGTAAATCCACGATACGAATTATCGTAGTTGTGGAACTGCTTGCTGCCAACAGTAAATGGCGCATCATCCTGGACAGATGCAAGTGTAAGTCCTCCCGCATCCAGTGCAGCGGCATAACAGCCGATGATTTTGAAAGTAGAACCAGGCTGACGGCAGGTATCTGTTGCACGGTTCCAGGTTCTGTTTCCTGATTTATCGCCTCGTCCGCCGACCAGGGCTTTGACCTCGCCTGTACTCTGATCCATAAGTGTGAGAGCAACCTGAGGCTGCAGGGTTATGGTGATATACTCGGAATTTTCTACTATCTCATCACCAGGATTTAATACGTCCTGCTCGTATTGGGCGATAGCAGTATAGCACTCGTCCTCAGTATCAAAATTGATTGAGTAATCCTCATTGTTTGTCACCTTCTTATAATAAGAAAGCATTGTCTGATTTGAGTAGCTTGTCAGTGTTCCATCAGCTTCCTTTACCTGAAAATACAGGGTGAAGGAATACTTTGGAGTGGTTGGATAATTGTCCAGATTATTAGCTTCCTCATCGCAGATTTTCTGTAATTCCAAATCCTGGGTGGACTGGATAGTAAGTCCTCCCTGATATATCATCTTGTAGGCTTCTGTCTCTGAGTAACCCTTATCAATTAAATCTGAAAAGACATCATCTATAAGAGCGTCCACAAAGTATGAGTTGACACTGTCATCTGTAACTGCGTTGTGCTCAGATATACGGTCGTATACATCATCATCCATGGCTTCGTCAAACTCGCTCTGGTTGATGTAGCCCTGGTCTAACATGTTGTTCAGGACTCTTTCACGTCTCTCAGCGTTTTGCTCCGGATGAGTGATAGGATTGTATTTTGCAGGGTTCTGTGTGATTCCTGCAATTACAGCACTCTCTGATAATGTAAGCTCTGATACATCCTTGCCGAAATATTTTTCGGAAGCGGCTTGTACACCCAGTGTATTGGCACCAAGGTTGATAGAGTTCATGTAGTTTTCAAGAATCCACTTCTTATCGTTTACCTTTTTCTCAAGCTCTACAGCCAGATACTGCTCCTGGATTTTACGCTGCAGGCTTTCGATGAAGGATGACTCACTTGTCCAGGTTGTGAGCACGTTGTTTTTGATAAGCTGCTGGGTTATGGTACTTCCACCCTGACTGAAATGGAATCCATGAGCTATACCTGTTGCGGCAGCACGGAGTATACTTTGCATATCGATTCCATTGTGCTCATAGAAACGCTCGTCCTCAATCGCAACGAAAGCGTCCTGTAAGGACTGGGGAATTTCATCAATAGTAACATACTTACGGTTGGCACCTGATGCAACCAGTGTAGCTATCTCTGAACCATCACTTGCCAGGACTGTTGTAGAATATCCTGTTGGAGTGACATCGATTTCTGAGATATCCGGAGCGGAATCAATAATACCCTTCATGACACCAACCCCTGAACTAATGCCGACAACACCGACAACAATTACAAGAACCAGAATGCATTTCCAAAAGATAACGCCAAACTTATGTCTGACCTTTGTACCCTTTTTGTCAAGCTTCTGAACTCGGCGTTTTGTAGCATTTTTGCCGTAATTCATATATAGGCCTCCTTATAAAGATATATAACCTTATTTGTGCATGAGTGCAGAAAATGCACTCTAAGCTATTATAACAAAAGATGGAATTAATATCAAATCTGTGATAGGATTATGTAGAATTGTACAGTAATATGCACAAGCTGTATGATAGATGGATAAATATATAAAAAGTACAAGATATAGTAGGAGAGACAAGTGTCAGAGACTAATATAAACGGATATAAAGTGGTATATGAAGGGGGACAGGATGAAATTGTCGAAAAGAAGTCACGTTTTATCGCTACAGTTCGTCCTGTTGAGACAGAGGAGGAAGCTGTTGCCTTCATCAATGAGATGAAAAAGAAATACTGGGATGCAAGACATAACTGTTCAGCATTTGTAATCGGTGAGCGTCAGGAATTTAATCGGTGCTCAGATGATGGGGAACCGGCACAGACTGCGGGACGTCCTATGCTGGATGTGCTCTTAAAGGAGGGCATAACAAACGTGGCTGTGGTTGTGACCAGATATTTTGGCGGTGTGCTGCTGGGAACCGGCGGACTGGTCAGAGCCTATCAGGAAGCCACAAAGGCAGGTCTTGGCGCCAGCAAAATAATTGTAAAGCAGAAGGGACAGCGCCTTGCGGTTCAGACGGATTACACAGGACTTGGCAGGCTGCAATATCTCTTTGCCAGTGAGGACATTACTATAGAAGAAACAGAGTATACAGAAGCAGTTACAATACATGCTGTTATACCTATAGACAATAAGGAAAGCATTATCAAGAAAATTACAGAAGCCACCAACGGCTCCGCCCGTACAGAATGGGGAGAGGATATCGTGTTTGCAGAATGTGATGGTCAGATTGTCATTTTTTAAAGGAAATTTTTACAAAAACTTCTTGACACTGCTATGCCATGAATGTATAATGTCATTTGTTGATACGACATTGGCCCATCGCCAAATGGTAAGGCAACGGACTCTGACTCCGTCATTTCAAGGTTCGAATCCTTGTGGGCCAGCTTAAGGGAACTTCTGACGAAGTTCCCTTTTTTTATCGTATAAAGAAAGTCCAATGAATCATGCAGTCTGCAAGCTGGCTTGCAAGAATGCATGGTGAAATTGGACGCCCTAGCGAAAAGCGAGAATCATAGTTGCGAAGCAACGGAGAAGCAGCGAAGCTGCGGATTCGAGCTTCTCACTAGGGTTTTATACGATAAAAAAAGAAGCAAACTATATATGAACAAGGAAAGGCTCAAAAAATGCTCACCCTACAAAAATACAACAACGAACAAGACATCCTATGCACCTTAATCAAGCACTTCTGGATAGCCCACAACGACTACACCCCCACAGACGAAGAAGCAATGGAAGACTTGCGGGTGTGGACAGGCAAGGACCACGTCCTGTATTACATCATGCTGGATGATACAGCTATAGGCTTTGTGCATCTTGGGTCAAGAGGCTGCAACATAGACTGGCTTGAAGACCTGTTTATTTTGCCGGAATATCAGGGACACGGTTACGGAACACAGGTGCTTAAGCTGACAGAGGATATTGTAAAGGAATACTCGGATTCCATCTATCTTGAGGTGGCAGCAAGAAATATGGATGCGCTCAAACTCTACTGCAGAAATGGATATGACTGCCTGAATACTATTACAATAAGAAAAGACTTTAAGCCGGATGAATTTGAGGTTATAAGCAAGGAAACTATTTTAGGACATGATTTTGAAGTGAAAAAATATATTGGTGACGAATAAGGCACAATGGAGGGCATATGTACCAGTTTGATAGCAGAATAAGATACAGTGAAGTGGATAATGAGTGCAATCTGACTTTGACGGCTTTGATGAACTATTTTCAGGACTGCAGTGTGGCACATTCTGAGTCGTTAAACAGGGGTGTGGACTATCTGTCAGAAAACCATCTGGCGTGGGTGTTGTCGTCATGGCAGATATGCTGTGATGAAATGCCACATCTCTTTGAAGAAGTGACAGTGTCGACCTGGGCATATGAGATGAAGGCTTTTTATGGTTACAGGAATTTTACCCTGGACAGGAAAAATGGCGGGAGGCTTGCCTATGCCAACTCAGTCTGGGTGCTGGTTGATACCATGACAGGCAGACCAGTTAAGGTACCGGATGATATTATCAATGAGTATGGCGTATCACCCCAGCTTGAAATGGAGTGCAGCTCAAGGAAAATCAAAGTGCCAGCAGATATGGAAGCAGGGGCT
>CAVFAM010000235.1:0-2265 GCA_963620375.1 Bacteroidaceae bacterium | reverse complement strand
CTGTGGATTTGGACCATTCGAGGGACAGACTGTAAAGGCTGTTGTATGTGATGGTTACACAGGCACCAGAAAGCAGATTGATGCAATGTGTGCCGAGGTAGAGGTTGCTACAGCCAACAAGGCATACTGGTTCAAGGTAGATGAAAATGGTGAGCTGGTTGGAGGAATCGCTAAGTTCCTTCAGGAGAGAAAAGATGAGGTTAAAAACAAGCTTAACCTTAAGCCAGGAGATTTTATCGGACTTACAGCAGGAAAGAAGCTTGCAGCCCAGAAGACTGCCGGTGTTCTTAGAAAATTACTGGGTGCAGCAGCACCTTCACATATGAAGCAGGATACATATGAGTTCTGCTGGATTGTAGATTTCCCAATGTATGAGATTGGCGAGGAGTCAGGAGAGCTTGAGTTCTGCCATAACCCATTCTCTATGCCACAGGGCGGAATGGATGCGCTTAAGAACAAGGAGCCGCTTGAGATTCTTGCATACCAGTATGACCTTGTATGTAACGGAGTAGAGCTTTCATC
This sequence comes from Bacteroidaceae bacterium, assembly GCA_963620375.1. Classification (GTDB taxonomy): domain Bacteria; phylum Bacillota; class Clostridia; order Lachnospirales; family Lachnospiraceae; genus Roseburia. The sequence goes on along the minus strand of CAVFAM010000235.1, from coordinate 1,743 downwards.
AGGAGCTGTCCGTAATCATGACCCAGAAATCATGATTGAGGCATTCAAGCTTGTAGGCTTGGGAGAGGATGATGTAAAGGCAAAATTCCCTGCAATGTACAATGCATTCTGCTATGGAGCACCACCACACGCTGGTATCGCTCCTGGAGTAGACAGAATGATTATGTTAATCTGTGGAGAGGAAAGTATCAGAGAGATTATTCCATTCCCAATGAACAAGAACGCAATGGATGTAATGATGGGTGCGCCTGCTACTGTAGAGCAGAAGCAGCTTGATGATGTCCACATTGCAATTGTTAAACCTGAGGAATAAAAGAGGCATAATGAATGAAAAAGAGTGCGATAGTTTTAATCACTCTTGATGTAATAGTAGTGGCTGCGCTTGGTGCAGCCACTGTATTTTTACACACAAGAGTGGAGACTTTGACAAATACAATTTCATACATTCAGGATAACACTGACATACTGGTGACAGATATGTCTAATTTACAGAGCAATATCAAATCCACACTGGAGGAGGAAGCCAGCAAGGTTGAGAACTGGAGCGTGGATGTGATAGATACGGACTTTGAAGCCGAGACATATACGGTTCATGTGTCTGTTGTGCCAAAGGAATATACGGAGACCACCCAGGTAAGCGTGTATTTTGGTGCCAATGAATATCCTCTTGAACTGGATGGAATTAAATTTGTCGGGGATGTGACTTTACCACTCAGTGAATCCTACAAGGGTAATCTGACATTTTTATTCGTAGACGGGGAGAGCAGGGCAACTGAGGTCAGGACTGACTACGAGGGTATACAGGAAGAATTCAGCAATGTGGTCAGTGGAAAAATGGCTGTGGCACCAACATTTAATGATGGCAAGCTGGTCTTTAACACCTCAAATGATGTGAACCTCAATACTGGAAAATATGGCATACAGGCTTTTGACCTCATAGTTGAGAGAACTGGCTATAACCCGGAAACAGATGAGGATGAGGCTGATTCTAAGGATGAGTCAGATGATAGTAAGACATCAGCTGATGTCAGCAGGACTGGTGACAAGATAGAGGAATGTGAGAGGATAGACCTGATAAATGCACTGTCAATGGATAGAAATGCCATACTTGATTCTGGAAGCCAGACCACAGTTGCAGGAGAGGTTGAACTCAAGAAATCCTTTGACGTGAGCGCAGACTGTTCAGTGAGAGTGTATCTGAGTGTGGAGACATCTGAGGGCTTCACATTTGAGTATGACCTCTATAATGGAAGTATAAATGATGACGGAACAGCGATTGTGGATGAGCTTCCTAAAGCGCAGAGTGGCTCGGTTACAGCATCTGGAAGTCTGAGCAAGGACATTTCTGATAAAGACGAGGCAAATGACAGCTCGGCAGATGAGGAGTCGGAGGATAATGATTCTGCAAATGATGATAGTGCAGATGATAAGACTGATGATGGCTCAACAAATGATGATACTGTAGATACTGGAAAGGACAGTGACCAGTCTACAGATGCGGATAATAAAGACACGGACGTGATTGAGGTAGACCATTTTGCACCAAATGCAAAGGTGTATGATGCCAAGGGCAGTGTGTATTATTTGAATTAATTAGCTTGCTTAATATGCTTTGAAGTGATAAACTCATTTCAAAGCATATTTTCATATCAGGTGCCACAGGCACACAAATCTAAATCAATTTATTACAAATTATTAGAACAGAAATTCATGCTTTGATTACAAAACTACAACTGAATATGG
>CAVFAM010000234.1:3006-8620 GCA_963620375.1 Bacteroidaceae bacterium | reverse complement strand
GCAGGTTCCTACGTTATGTGAGTAATCCTCGATTTCCACAAGGGCTCCCTCTTTGTCAAGGGCGTCTACGATTGCCTTTCTTGCCTCATATCTGTCAAGTCCTGCAAATTCAGGATAATCGTCTACGATTTTGGCATCATCTGTGAGTACGTTGATTACTGGAAGGTTGTGGCGAAGTCCTACCTCAAAATCGTTAGGGTCATGGGCTGGTGTAATCTTAACTACACCTGTTCCAAATTCCATATCTACATAATCGTCTGCGATAATTGGAATCTCACGGTGTACGATTGGGAGGATAACTGTCTTTCCTACCATATCCTTGTAACGGTCATCATTTGGGTTTACAGCTACTGCTGTATCTCCAAGCATGGTCTCTGGTCTGGTTGTAGCCATCTCGATATATCCGCTTCCGTCTGAAAGTGGGTAACGGAGGTGCCAGAAATGTCCTGCCTGATCCTCATACTCTACCTCTGCGTCAGAGATTGATGTGAGACAGTGTGGACACCAGTTGATGATTCTCTCACCACGGTAAATAAGCTTTTTATTATAGAGGTTTACGAATACCTCTTTTACTGCCTCGTTGCAGCCCTCATCCATTGTGAAGCGCTCACGCTGCCAGTCTGCTGATGAGCCCATCTTGCGGAGCTGCTTTACGATACGTCCGCCGTACTCCTTCTTCCAGTCCCATACTTCATCAAGGAATTTTTCTCTTCCGATATCTTCCTTGGTGATTCCTTCCTTGGCAAGCTTCTCTACTACCTTTGCCTCTGTTGCGATTGAGGCATGGTCTGTTCCTGGAAGCCAGAGGGCTGAGTAGCCCTGCATTCTCTTAAAACGTGTGAGGATGTCCTGTAATGTATTGTCAAGGGCGTGTCCCATGTGGAGCTGGCCTGTGATGTTTGGTGGTGGCATAACGATTGTGAATGGTTTCTTACTGCGGTCTACTTCTGCGTGGAAATAGCCTTTTTCTTCCCAGTTTTTGTAAAGACGGTCTTCGATGTCTTTTGGGTCATAGGTTTTTGATAACTCTTTGCTCATGTTTTGGTCCTTTCTTTGTGGTTTTGGCGGTGGGAGTAACAAAAAACCCTCCCGACACATAGTGTCGGAAGGGCGAATTAGCGCGGTACCACCTTCGTTTACATCGGAATCAATAATATATTGCATGACTCGAATGCCTCATGCCCTGTAACGTGGGCGGGTCGGAGAAACTTATGCCAAATAATTATGATTGGCTTTCTGGGTTTCTCGGCTGGAAAGCTACCTTCCATCTTCTTCGTCTCAGATGCCTCACAGCCGTTCCATTGGAATCGGGCATCATTCTCTGTGAAACTTGGAATATGTACTCCTCTTTCTTTACTGCCTTTTTATATTCTTATGGTTATCATCATACTTTTCAAATATTTTTTTGTCAAGATAAAATATGCTTTTCTTTTATTCCCTGCTCCGGCGCAGTCTCTCTATCACACTTTCTGTGGCTATTCTCCTATAGATAATCAGGGGTACTCCTACGCACACAATAATCATAATCAGGACTATTCCTGCAAGCGGCATATATGGGAAGTAAAATCTGGCATAGCCCAGCCTTGAATGTACTATCCTGTATACAGCGTAGAGAATTGCTGAACCGGCTGTCGTGAGCAGGGCTGTGATTATAAGGCTATAGTACAAGCCCTCCCACACCAGCATCTGCCTTAGCTGCCTGCGGGTTATTCCTATGGCTTCCATCATTGCTATTTCCCTGCGCCTTGCCCACAGACCTACAACCACTGTATTCAGGTAATTAAATATTCCAAGCAATATGAGCAGTATGCTGACCGCATACATGGCTGTCTGCATGGTTTTTATCTCGTCCTGGGCTGCTGCCAGATTATCAGAATTAATATTCAGAAATGGCAGCTTATCATTCTGCTCACTCGGCGGTATCTGCTGGCGTTTTCTCTCCATATACTGGTTAAAGCTTCTCTTGATCTGAGGCTCCCTGTCTGTTGTCACATAGACATCCACGTTCATCGGTATCTGGGCTATTCCAAGCCTTTCAAAGGCTTCTTCTGTCATGATTATGTCCGGTCCATACAGGTGAATTATCCGCTTAAGCTTAGGGCTGGTCTTGGTAGTCACATCCAGATTGCCTGCAAACTTCATCTGGCCTAAGATATTTTTCTGCGTATCACAAATTGTAAAGCCGTCTCCTATATATTCATCAGACTGCTGGGACAGCTTCTGTGAATACATTTCCTTGTCCACGCAGATTGCTGCTTCTCCCTTCAGGAAGCTCTCCATATCCAGATTGATGTCATTTTGTGCCACATAATCCTCAAGCTCGCTTATAAAGTCATGGTCTGCAAGAAAAACGATAGAACAGAAATTATTTTTTGCATTTTCCATTATCTCCTGCCTGTTCTTTTCGCCGCCCACGGTATAGGCATTCTCATAGCCCTTTAAATATGGCTCCCAGAGTGGCTCATCCGCTGACAGATAGAGATAATTTCCATACTGGGTCTGCACATCTTTTACACCATCAAGGGATGAAAAATAGTCTATCTCCTCCTGGGTTACTGCCTGATAGCTGTCGTCATAACCCTCTGCCATTGGATTGTAGACTGATATCAGGGTAAAATCCGGAAACAGTTTAAAATTGTTGGTGTAATCCAGCCCCCTTGTGACAAGCACTGAGGATAAGGCTGCTGTCAGACCGATAAACAGGGACAGTATGCTTAAAAATAATGAGTGCCTGTTTCTCAGAGTGTTACGCCACGCCATGTGTGCCATGCTGTTTTTTCTGTGTCTAACATATTTATCTTTCTTAGTACGCACATGATGGCTTGTATTTGTGTCTTGCTGTGGCTCTACGCTTTGATGTATATATTCAATTTGACTTTCATACACTTTTTGCTGCAACTGTTCATTTTGCTGTTGCTGCTTACTTTGCATTATATAGTTTGCAGATTTTCTTATATTTCCTGTCTTCCCGATATATTTTGCCGACTCGACAGGTGCAATCCGCCCTGCCCTGACCGCTGGAATCAGCACACTGACAAGGGCTGTCACAATGGCACAAAGCATACTTAATACCAGCAGTGAACCATGAAACTTCATCATATCTGAGGACACGCCGTAATTATTGAGATAATAATGTGACAAAATCCCTGGCAGTAAAACCACCACAATAAAGCTGCTTATGACACCTCCTATCAGACATCCCAGCAGGGTAATTTTCATTATCTGCCTGTACAGGACTGCCCTTATCTGTCTGTTAGTCACTCCTAACGTCTTTAACATGCCATAATACTGCATATCCCTGTTCACGGAAATATTCATCACATTGTAGTTGAGGAAAAACACACAGACAAAAATTAAAAGTATGCCAAGCCCTGCTATATCATAGCCTCCGATTGTCCTCACAATCACGTTGTAGTTCACAGAGTCCTCACTCTCAAAGCGCTGCACATCATCCCTTGTCTCCACGTCCTTATAGAGTCTCTGCTCCACAGTCTCTCCTGCCAGATAATCCTTCTGCTGGATGAGAAGTCTCGTGGGCTCATCCATGCTGAAGCCAAGCTCATTCAGATAACTTTCCGAGAAAAATCCTATTGGCGGCGATATGACAGGATGTACATAATCTGTGTAATAACCACTTAAGGTAAAGGTCTTATACCGGATATCGTCCGCATCCAATACTACGCCTATTGATATTTCCATTCCAAGTACAGGGTCTGTGATACCTATTTCCTGCAAGCCACGGATTGAAAGCATCAGCTCATTTTCCTTTTGCGGATAGCTTCCCTCAATATCTGAAAATGCCGGCACATACATATCCTCGTAGGCACTCTCATCTGCCACAGTACAGACAAACTGCTTGTTTCCATCTACTCCTGCCGCCGCAAAGCTGTTAATCAGTCCCACATTTTTTATGTATGGGAGATTTTTAATCTGCTCAATCTGGGACTGGGTTGGATTTTCAAGGGATGTATTGGAGGCACTGCCCTCCTCTCTTACCTCCATCAGATACTCAGCGTCAATCCTCCCCTTCATCACGCTGAAAATGCAAAAAATCACAATGACTGTCATTGCCACTGCAAGCATCATCAGGCGGTTTCTGGACTTATTTGAGCCATACTCTGCCTCTGCCAGCTTCTTTATCATTCTGCTGTTATTATTTCTGATTTTCATAGGCTATGCTCACTTTCTCCATAGACTCTGCCATCCTCAATGCGGATGATTCTGTCTGCCATCTGTGCAATTTCCTCATCATGAGTGACCATGGCTATGGTCTGGTGAAAGGCAAGGGCTGACATTTTAAGAAGTCCTGCCACCTCAACACTGGTCTTTGAATCCAGATTGCCGGTAGGCTCATCCGCAAGGATAATCGCTGGCTTGGTTGACAGGGCTCTTGCTATGGCAGCCCTCTGCTGCTGTCCTCCTGACAGCTGCCCCGGCATCTGGTTTAGTTTATCTGTGATTTTTAATTTCTCACAAATTTCCCTGATAAAATCTGTATCTACCTGTATACCATCTAATTCCAGTGGCATGACTATGTTTTCATAGACACTTAAAATCGGAATAAGGTTGTAGCTTTGAAAGACAAAGCCTATATTCCTGCGGCGGAAAATAGTCAAATCGTCTCCCTTTAAATCACTTAATCTGCTTCCCCTTATGTAGACCTCCCCCTCTGTAGGGTAATCCAGACCCCCAAGCATGTTGAGCAGGGTGCTTTTGCCACTGCCGGAGCTTCCGACTATTGCGGCAAACTCGCCTTCCTCTAAGTCTATGCTGACATTATTCAGGGCAAATATAGTATTTTCGCCTTGACCATATTGTTTGATCAGGTTTTTGGTTTTTATGATTGACATGGATGTATCACCTCTCTGCTTTCTATAGGACTAGATTAGTATATATTTCTTACAAAGTTCTAACAAATTCAAATATACTCGAATTTATTCAGGAATGGCAGGCAACTAAAAAACTCTCTATCCGCATATTATAATGCAAATAAAGAGTTTCTAATAAAGAGTTTCTATGGTAAAAATACCGATACTGTAAGTCCCGGATTTTCTCTTTTTACTTTTATGAAGCCGCCATGTTTTACAACTATTTCCCGGCTTAGATATAAGCCTATTCCAAATCCTTCCTGATTTGTCACCCTCTTGCCCCGGTAAAATCTCTGGAATATGTCAGCTTCCTCCTGGGGGTCTATTCCTATGCCATAATCCCTGACGGAGATTTCTGTAAACATCTGGTTTTGTGTCAGGGTAATTATGATTTGCGAGTTTTCTGGTGAGTACTTCACACTGTTTTCCAGTATATTGAATATTGCCTCCCTGAGCCAGTTGGTATCATGTTTAGCACCTATCTCTTTTTCCTGCCGGACTTCTATCTCTATCTGTTTTTGCTCAGCTTTCCTGCTCACCTCAAAGACCGCCTGCAGGACTGTTTCCCTCACTTCTGTAGAGTTGGGATGCAGCTGTATAAGCTCATTCTCAAAGCGGGACATCTTGATAAAGCCTTCTGTCAGAAATGACAGCCTTTCTTCCGACTGTTTTATCGCCTTAAGATACTGCCTTCTCTGCCCGCTTGTCAATTCTTCACTGTCTAAAAGCTCAAGATAGTTTTGGAT
>CAVFAM010000234.1:683-2946 GCA_963620375.1 Bacteroidaceae bacterium | reverse complement strand
GGGTTTCTAAGCTGGTGGGCTATCTCTGTTATGAGCTTCTGGGTGCTCTCCTGCTGCATTTTCATTTTCCGCCCAGCCTCTGTCTGTATCTCCTGCAGGCGTCTTAGCTGGTGGCAGGTCTTTGACGGCAGTGTGTCCTTTGTCTCCACAGCCTTTGGCAAATCCTTCTGGTTTATCATCTGCCCTATTGCATCCGACAGGTCTGCGAACTGCTTCTCATATCTGCGCCTTACAAGCAAAAGAGATATAATCCAGCCAATTACCATAAGGCTTATGATTAAAACAAGCATAATTATTTTTTCCATTTACCCCTTACTCTCCAAACACATAGCCCATTCCGAATACATTTCTGATGTATTCCATACCATCTGCTGTTTTACCTAATTTTTTCTTCAGGCGGTTTATGGTGACACTGACCGTGTTATCTCCCACAAAGCTTCCATCAATGTCCCATACCTTTTCCAGTATCATCTCTTTTGACAAGACCTGTCCCCTGTTTCTCGACAGATATTCCAAAAGCTTATACTCCCGTGATGTGAGGGGGATTTTCTCCTGGCCTGCGGACACGGTTTTCTTTTCATAGTCAATCCTTAAGCCCTGATACTCCAACAGGTCTCCCTTGTCACCCTTTCTTCTTAGCACAACCTGTATGCGGCGTTTTAAGATTTCTGTGGAAAATGGTTTTACGATATAATCCTCACAGCCTCTCTCATAGGCTCTGAGCATATCCGCCTCTTCGTCTCTGGCTGTAAGGAAAATCACTGGGACATCCTTTGCCCTTTCTATCACGGAAAATCCCAGTCCGTCCGGCAAGGTCACATCCAATATAAGTAAATCCAGTTTATTGTCAAGCAGCTTTAGTCCATCGGCTACACTATAGCCCCTATAAATCTGATACCCTTCTTTTTCAAGCAAAAGTGTCAGGGATTCATTTAACAATCTGTCATCTTCAATTAGACCTACTTTTATCATGGTGCAAGCTTCCTTTTCTGTCGTCGGCAGTTTTGTATACAAGGCTGTCAAAACACTTATACACTGCTACATAAGCGATTTTATCATATTTGTATACACAGTCTCTCTCATCTCGTTATCGCTCATTATCTCATAATATGCCCCCACCTGGCAAGTTATAAGAACAGCATACTGTATCATTGCAGTGAGGATTGCAAGGCATCTCTTTCTCTTGTCAGTCTCTGTAAAAGCCCCCTGCTCATATCCATCCTCCATGAATTTGTCAATGGTCTGGCAAATATACTGATATGCCTCATAGCCGAAATTTCCCGGCTCACACTCCTCAAGCTTCTCCATAGGAGGCTCTGCTGGCAGTCCTGCATTCATCCTGAACAGGTGCTTAAACATCATATTGTAGTCCTTGTTTTCACACAGCCAGTCCATAATCCTGTAGCATCTGTCTTTAAAATCCTTCACCTCAAAGGCAGATTCCACAAGCAGGGCTATCTTGTTGGCATACTCATACATGAGGGCATTTGCGATAAGCTCCTCCTTGGAAGAAAAATACTCATAGGCAGTGCCCTTTCCTATTCCAGCCCTTTGGGTAATGTCCTGCACCTTAATGGATGACAGCTCCTTGTCTCCCTTTAAAAGCTGGGAGACCGCCTCGTACATGAGCCGCACCTTCTCTGGAGGATTTTTTATATTCTCAATTCTAATCTCAATTTCCATTTTCTACTTCTCCATTTTATCTATATTAATAATTTTGAATACTCTACTCTCATACTCACTCTTTACTATTTATCCCAAATCTGCAAAGTGGGAAGTTCACACACTCCATACTTCCCACTCACAAACCTCCGCAGACCAGATGGCATACAGTTGTTTTGCAGAACAAAATATGAACTGCACCGAGGCTCAACACCTCCGCAACGTATGCCCCAAACAATTTGTCACTAACCTATCCCCGATTAGCCCTCGGGGCTGCTTTCATATTTTTTATGCAAAATACACTGTATGTCATCTGGTTTCACAGCCTATAGCGTGGGAAGCACACGCTCTCCGAACTTCCCATGCAGACATTATATTTTCAAAAATCCTCCCTCATATCCTTCTCTTTGTTGAAGGCATCATAAATACAAGGAATCACAACCAGCGTCAGCACTGTACCATACACCAGACCACCAATAATTGTAATAGCCATCGGACGCATCATTTCTGACCCCTGTCCCATGCCAATAGCTGATGTAGACATGGCAAGTATGGTTGTAAGCGCAGTCATAAGTATTGGACGTATTCTGGTCTTTCCTGC
>CAVFAM010000234.1:0-673 GCA_963620375.1 Bacteroidaceae bacterium | reverse complement strand
ATACCATTGTTTACGATAAGTCCTGCAAGCATTATAAAACCAAGCATTGATATGGCTCCAAGCTCCTGCCCTGCTATGATAAGTCCCAGGAAGCCTCCTGTAAATGCAAGCGGAATGGAAAACATAATAATAAATGGTGATGCCAGTGACTGGAACTGGGCAACCATGATGAGATAAATAAATATAACTGCTAACACCAGCATGAGTACCATCTGGCTCATTGCATCATTTATTGTCTCATCCTCACCTACCATCTCTATACTATAGCCCTCAGGGATGTCAAGCTTATCCAGGGATTTCTGGATTTTATTAGACACAAGTGTTACGTTGTGGTCTTCATCTATGCCGCCTGATACTGTAATGTATCTGGTCTGGGAATCTCTGTGAATAGTACTCAATGTACTTGTTTCCTCTATATCACAGATTTGGGTAAGCGGTATCTCCTCTTCCTCACCATCATCATTGGTATGGGTAAAGGTAAGGGCTTTTATATCCTCCACTGTAAGCTCTGACTGGTCTTCTGTCTGCAGATATACCTCATACTTTTTGATGTCTGTGGATATGGTTGTTGCGCTCTTGTTTGACGACATATCTGCATAGACTAACTGGAATACCTGGGCTACAGTATAGCCATATTTTGCAGCCTCTTCCTTATCTACAGTAATCCTAAGCT
>CAVFAM010000233.1:7057-10886 GCA_963620375.1 Bacteroidaceae bacterium | reverse complement strand
AATCTGGAAATACTTGTCAAATCCAGATGCCATAAGAATCTGCTTGAACTGCTGTGGAGCCTGTGGAAGAGCATAGAACTTTCCAGGATGATTTCTTGATGGTACAAGATAATCTCTTGCTCCCTCTGGTGATGAACATGTAAGGATTGGAGTTGTAATCTCCATAAATCCAAGTGCTGTCATTCTCTGGCGGAGCTCAGCAACAATCTTGCTTCTGAGCACAATATTTTTCTTTACCTCTGGATTTCTGAGGTCAAGGTAACGATACTTGAGACGGGTATTCTCATCAGCATCCTTTGACTGGTTAATCTCAAATGGAAGTGCATTGTAACGGCATTTTCCAAGTACATTGATAGCTGTTGGAACTACCTCAATCTCTCCTGTTGGAAGCTCAGCATTCTTGCTTGAACGCTCACGAACCTCTCCTACTACCTGAATAGTAGACTCCTTATTCAGCTCATCGATAACATTCATCATTTCCTCTGTCTCGATGACAATCTGTGTTGTTCCATAAAAATCTCTGAGAATTAAAAATCCCAGATTTTTACTTACTTTACGGATGTTCTCAAACCATCCTACAAGTGTAACCTGCTCCCCTGCATTTGCAAGGCGAAGCTCGCCACAGTTGTGTGTTCTTGACTGTGTCATTTTGTTTTGCTCCTTATATATCATATTTTATTTTAATTTTAGCTGCTTACAAAGACTATTTATTGAAGAACTCAACAAACTCCTCATATCCGTCCTTCTCAAGCTGCTCTTTCTGGAATTTCTTGTTTTTGTTCATTCTGACAACAAGCACCTGCTGTCCATTGGCTCTTGCCTCTGACGCCTGCTTCATGACATCCACAAGCTTGTCCGCAGGGTATTTTTTCTCAACAAGATAAGCAACCTTCTTTGGACTCTCAGGAATCTTGAAGCCACTCTCCATAAGAAGGAGGATTATTCTCTCAAAACCAATTGAGAAACCACAGGCTGGCACATCGTTTCCAGTAAACTTGCCAATCATCTTGTCGTAACGTCCACCGCCACCGCAGGCAGCACCAAGCTCAGGCATGGCAATCTCAAAGATTGTACCTGTGTAGTAGCTCATACCACGGACAAGTGTAGGGTCAAATACAAGATTGAACTCGGCACCCTTTGTGGCATTGACAGCAGTTGCTATCTCTGTCATATTTGTAACCACTTCTTCGTCCAGATATTCTCCGAGAGTATTCTTTAAAAGCTCCACTCCCTCTGCCACATCCTTCTTGTCCTGTAAAAGTGCAAAAAGGTTCAGATATTTGTCAATTGACTCCTGTGGATAACCGTTCTTTGCCAGCTCCTCAGATACACCCTCGACTCCAATCTTGTCCATCTTGTCAAGAGTGATGAATACGCTGTCATAGTCCTCCTCAGCAAAACCGCTGTAGGCAGCCACTGCCTTGAGAATTCTTCTCTCATTTATTCTAATCTCAAAATTCTTGAATCCCAGACGTCCAATTGTTGTAGTTGTAGCTGTGATAAGCTCTATCTCAGCCAGATTACTTGGCTCGCCTAAAATATCAATATCGCACTGTGTGAACTGTCTGTAACGTCCTCTCTGTGGGCGGTCAGCTCTCCACACACTTCCCATCTGTAATGCCTTAAATGGTGAAGGAAGATTGTTTGCATTGTTTGAATAAAAACGCGAAAGTGGAACTGTCAGGTCATAGCGCATACCAAAGTCTACTACGTCAGCCTCTTCCTTTGCGTTCTCTAAATCAAGCTTCTCTCCTCGCTTCATTACCTTAAAGATAAGCTTTTCATTTTCTCCACCCTGCTTGTTGGAAAGGTTTGCTATGTTTTCCATACATGGTGTCTCTATCGGTGTAAATCCAAAGCTGCGATAGGTGTCCTTGATTACATTTGTGACATAATCACGGATTTCCATCTCAGCTGGTAATATATCTTTCATGCCGTTTACAGGCTTTTTGCTTAATGCCATCTGACTTCCTCCATCTGATTTTTTGTATACCATCAGTCATTATAATCTGTTTTTCTGCGATAATCAATCCCAGAGGGGGTTATATTTGTCCAATTCTCTCACAAACTACCTTGCAGCGCTTCCTGTTAAACGCAATTCCATACGCCAGAATATCCGTCCTGCCATCTTCAACCAAGGCGTCTGCATATCTTTTATCCCTAATCTGCTTCATGGCATCTTCACATGCCTTGTCCAGGGCATTAAAGGATTTCGCATACTTAACTTCTATTATAATTCCTGCATCTGGGTTTTCAGGCTTTATTATAATATCGCTAAAGCCATCCCCAGACTCCCTGTTTGATTTTATAAGCCAGTCTGGATTACTGCCTCGTAATAGCCCCAGGAGCAGTCCATGATAAAAATTTTCCTTCTGATTGTCAGCTGCCTTTGTATCAAGTACGCTTATCATTTTGCCCATAATGATATTAAGCTGTTTTTGCAGCTCATCACTATTCAGTTCAAGAATTGCTTTAGACACCAGATTCATGGTATCTGATTCTCTGGCGACTGTATTGCCAAACCATTCCTGTATCTGCAATACAAATACCTCACGAACTTCTCTGTTCGGAATTACAAGCTTGTAAATTCCATCCCTTGCTTTTCCCAGATTAGTGAGATAGCCCGTTGTAAATAATACGCTCCACAGATTATCTATGCTGTTGTCAATCTCATCATAGGTCAAGTCCAAACGAATGCTTTTTTCAATCGCCTCTCCTGCGACAAGCCTCTCTATTTCATCTCTGGTTGTCTGGTCAGCCTTATCTACAAAGCGCCTGACCAGGTCATTCCCACTGCTGTTAATCCAAAATGTGCTTGGCTGGGCTTTAGAATCCGTCTTTAACTTTTTCACAAAATTGATGACATCCCATGGGCAGTAAATATCTGCATCCCCAAAATGATAGCCATCATACCACTCTTTTATATCAGAATAGCGTTTTGTGCAATCATAGTCCTCAAGCAGCTTCACCACCTCTGCATCCGTAAAGCCAAACTGCTCATCATGCTCTATATCCACTATTGAATTAATCTCAAAATTATTGAGTCCTGTAAAAATACTCTCCTTAGATACACGAAGGCAGCCTGTGAGCACAGCGAATTGCAAAAAATCGTTTGTTTTCAATGCCTGCCCGAAAAGCCCTCTTATAAGTGAAACCATTTCCTTATAATAGCCATTTTGAAATGCCTTATCCAGTGGCACATCATACTCATCTATAATGATAATTGTTTTCTGCTCATAATGCTTGTATAACAATTTAGATAGTTTTCGTATGCTGTCCTCAACTGTATCATCCTGCCCCTGTAAAAGCTTCTTAAACTGCACCTTATCTTCATCTGTCAGCTTATCACTTGATGACAGCTCGTAGTGCCTATCCACTTCGTTTGCAACTATTGCATTGAGCATTCTCCTGGCATCCCCAAAGGTCAGACCATCCACACCCTTAAGGGACAGAAATATGACTGGGTACTTTCCCATATAAGAACTGCAAAGCTCTTCATTTTCTGAAATGTATAACCCATCAAACAAAGTGGTATCAGTTCCTATTTCAAAAAAGCACTTTAACATACTCATATTCAGGGTTTTTCCAAAACGCCGTGGACGTGTAAAAAGATTAACTTTTCCCCAATTTTGCAGTAATTGTTCTATAAGCTTTGTCTTATCCACATAGTAAAAGCCAAGCTTACGGATATCTTCAAAATTTTCAATTCCTACAGGTAATTTCAAAATATCTGCCATAGTGCCTCCCGTCAGCCTTTTTAGTTATACTCTGAATAATTATAATCTGTTTTTCTTTTGTTAGCAATCCCCAGACCAGCTTGTTTACCCCA
>CAVFAM010000233.1:0-7047 GCA_963620375.1 Bacteroidaceae bacterium | reverse complement strand
CCTTCAAGGATTTGTACTCTGTACTCGTTTAATTTAATTTTCTGTTCTGCTGTCATTTTTTCAACTCCTTTCTCACATATGTTTTCTATCACGGATTGCATTTTAACCTAGTTTTAATTGTAAATGAGTTTCAAAGATGTTATCATTAATAAATAAATGTTATCAATAAAAGTGTTCACAGATGAAAGGAATATTAATATGACCGACATACAAATCGAATGTTTTTTAAGCGTAGCCCACCATCTGAACTTTGCCAGAGCCGCTGAAGAATTAAATATCTCCCAGCCTGCTGTGACCCACCAGATTAAGTCTTTAGAAGCTGAGCTTGGAGTAAAATTATTCAAGCGCTCAACCAGACTTGTGTCTCTTACTGAAGAAGGCATGTATTTCTTAGATGATGCCAAATCCATACAGCAGATTACCGTGCGGGCAAAGGACAGATTTAGAGAAAATGATATGAGCGGATATGAAAGCCTTACCATCGGATATGGCAGTCCATCCCAGATACAGCTTTTCTCTGATTCCCTGCGTGAATTCCGTCTGGTACACCCAGACTTTCATCCGCAGTTCCGTCATGTTGCCTTGAGTCAACTTCCTGCTAAGGTAGATGATGAGCTTTTAGACATAGCATTTGCTCCAAAGATGAATATAAACAGCCAGAAGCGTATCACCTACCGTGAATTAACCCAGATGAGGCTCTGCTGTGTATGTCCCAAAGAGCATCCGATTGCCAGTATGTCAGCTGTATCACTCGAAGATATACAGGCTCAAAAGCTCATTGTGTATACTCCGATTTCTACATCGCCAGAAATCACGCTTACCCAGAAGCATTTACTTGAAAATAAAAAGATGAAGGATACTTATCTCTGTGATTACCCAGAGGATGCCGTCCTTCTGGTGCAGGCAGGATATGGAGTTGCTGTCCTGCCTGGCAGTTTTGTGCCAGAATGGGCTAATCTCTGCTCTGTTCCAATTAAAAACGTAGAGCAAATATCCTTTGGTACATATTACAAGGCTCACTCCTCTAATAAAATTCTCAAAGAATTTTTAAAGCTGGTCAGCTCCAATTAATAAATTTTCCTTATTAATAATAAAGCATTTCTATTGGATTATTCCTCCTGAAGTGATTAAAATACCCATGAAAATTATGAATAAAATCACTTATAAACAGGAGGAATACATATGAACCTAGACAATCAAGACACCAATCCGATGGCTACAGCCCCCATCGGAAAGCTTATGCTGAAATACGCTGTTCCAAGTGTTGTGGCACTTGTGGTAAATGCCCTTTACAATATTGTGGACCAGATTTTTATCGGCTGGGGAGTGGGAACCTTAGGTAACAGTGCAACAAATGTCATATTCCCGCTAAGCATGATTATTACAGCCTTTTCACTTTTACTTGGCGATGGTGGTGCCGCATATCTAAGCCTTGAGCTTGGGCGTCAAAATAAATCTAAAGCCCAAAAAGGTGTAAATAACACACTGTCATGGCTTATCATTACTGCCATATTCTTTTTAATTGTGTGCATTATTTTTCTAAGACCCATGATACAGCTATTTGGTGCCACACCGGATAATCTCCCGTATGCCCTCGCCTATGGAAAAATCGTAGTTATCGGTTTTCCCTTCGTCATTATAGGAAGCGGCATGTGCTCTGTAATCCGAGCGGATGGTACGCCTCAGCTTACCATGATAGGCATGATTGTGGGATGCGTTACCAACATTGTGCTCGATGCCATATTCGTACTTGGCTTTGGCTGGGGAATGAAAGGTGCGGCACTGGCAACCATAATCGGTCAGATATTAAATTTTATCTTATGTATCTGGTATATTCCACGCTTTAAAACAGTAAAAATCAATCTGTCTGACATGAAGCCCCAGTTTTCACTGCTCAAAAAAATTGCCGGTCTTGGAATATCAAGCTTTATCTCCCAGATTGCAGTTGCAATTGTAATGACAGTGATAAATTACTATCTGGTTCATTATGGAAGTACTTCAAAATACGGATCAGATATACCACTTGCCGCCTTTGGAATTGCAATGAAATTTAACACCATACTGGTATCTCTGGCAACAGGAATTGGAACAGGCTCTCAGCCTATTGTCGGCTACAATTACGGAAGCGGTGATTATAAGCGTGTACGCAAAAGCTTTTCAATCGCTGCGAAAACAGCCACAATCGTTGCCCTTATTTTCTTTCTGGTATTTCAGATTTTCCCAGAACAGCTCACTGCCATGTTTGGAAATCAGGGCGCACTCTACGATGAATTTTCTGTAATGTCATTAAGAATTTTTCCTCTGCTCTGCTTCCTGAACGGTTTCCAGATAGTAGTAGCAATATTTTTCCAATCCATTGGAAAACCTGTAATCTCAGGAATTATCTCACTCAGCCGTCAGATATTATTCCTTATTCCTGCAATTATGATTTTGTGCAGCTTTATTGGCATAACAGGCGTCCTCTGGGCAGGACCTCTCGCTGACGGGCTGGCATTTATACTTGCACTTATTCTTATTATCTATCAGATGAAGAAAATGAAGGGAGAAGAAAGACAATGAAAAAAATAATCACAATCGGACGAGAACTTGGAAGTGGCGGACGAACCATCGGAAAACTGGTTGCAAATCAACTGGGTATTCCATATTATGACAGAGAGCTTATTGACGAGGCAGCCAAAAAGACCGGTCTTACCTCTAAATATATAGAATCCTCTGAGCAGAAAATCACAAACAGCTTACTCTATAACATCGCTATGGGTACAAGCTACGGCTATGGAATTCTTGAATCTGCAAATAAGCAGAGCCTGCCTCTGCCAGAGCAGGTATTTATCGCCCAGCAGCAAATAATTCAGGAATGTGCCAAAAAGGGCAGCTGTGTTATCGTGGGCAGATGTGCCGATTCTATTCTCTCTGATTCCTTTGATGTATTCAGAGTATTTATATATGCAGACACAAAATCCCGCATCAATCGCTGTGTCTCACAGTACAATATGACCCTGGACACTGCTAAGAAACAGATTAAGCAGTCTGACAGAGCACGCAGTAATCACTATGCCGCATTTACTGAAAAGGAATGGGGAAACAGGCACAACTATGACCTGATGCTTAACAGCAGTGCTCTCGGCTATCAGAAATGTGCCAATACAATCTGCGACCTTGTCAGGGAGCTGTAACTTCTGTTAGTCCGACCATACCTGCCACCGACAGTTTCTCTTGGCAGCTTCCAAGACAAAACCCGCACCGGCTTGAGGTTTTCCTCTGCCCGTGCGGGTTTATTATATACCTAATTATATAGGGACATCTGTCAGCTATTCTTCTGCAAACAGCCTCTGCTTCCTCTCAATCATCTCATCAATCCTATCTATATACTGCCCCACATCCTTGACATTCTCACACCTCTCGATTCTGTGTGTCCCATCCGGATTAGGTTCAGCCCAGACACGCTTTGTGGAAGCACCGGCTCCGCAGGCTACAATCGTCTGCTTTTCCTCCATAATAAGAATGTTGTATACACCAGCCTTACCAGCCTTGGCATATCCCACGTTCTCCATATTACCAGCCATGCCCTTCTGACGATAGAGATAATAAGGCTCAAGCCCTATCTCCCTGCAATACTTCTCACAGACACTCATATGCTCCTGAGTGTTTACCATCTGCATATCCTGGTATCTGTCCTTAAAAATAGTGAGGCGGGCAGCCCTCTTTATGGCAAGCGAATGAATTGTCACATTGTCTGGATTAAGCTCCTTTATGACCTCCATAGTATGCTTCACATCATCAATGCTCTCCTCTGGCAGTCCCATGATTAAATCCATGTTTATATTGTCAAAGCCCAGCTCTCTTGCCAGCTTAAAGCTCTCGATTGTGTCCTCTACAGTGTGGTGTCTGCCGATTATATCCAGAGTCTCCTGCTTCATGGTCTGGGGATTTACCGATATACGGCTGATTCCGTTTTTCTTCAAAGCCATAAGCTTTTCTCTGGTGATAGAGTCAGGGCGCCCTGCTTCAACTGTAAACTCCAGACAATCCTTCAAATCAAAGCTGCACCTTATCTTCCTTATCAGTCTGTCTAGCTGGTATGGCTCAAGTGTGGTCGGTGTGCCTCCGCCTATATAGATTGAGTTAAGCTTCTTGTGATAAAATTTCTGGGCTGTATAATCAATTTCTTTTTCAAGCGCATCCAGATACTTATCCACTGATTTACGCCATACACCAAGAGGGTAGGATGTAAATGAGCAGTAGGCACAGGTGCTTGGGCAGAATGGTATGCCTATATACAGGCTGTAGCCATTATCATAGTCCACCTTGTCTAAGAGGGCTTTCTCCCTCTTTGCAATATCCACAGACAGCTGTGCCTTCTCGTCGCTCGCCAGATAGACATCCTTCATATAGCGGAATACCTCATCATCTGAGGCACCCTCGTCCAGAAGCTTCATGGCAATTTTGGTAGGTCTGATTCCTGATAGGGTTCCCCATGGAAGCTCCCTGCCAAGTCCTGTAGATACCATCTTGTAAAGCTCCTGCTTTAAGACATTCTTCTTTTCCTTGCGGTCAAGCCCTGCGGTCTCACAGAAGCTGTACACTGAAGCTGGCTCATCTCCCCTGCTCCAGAGCAGCTCGATTCTTTCACGATTTCCGGTGGCTTTATCCGCATCTGCATCTTTGCTGCACACCTTCTGCATGCCCGCTTCTTCGTCTTCATCGCTTCCATCAATAAAGCGAATCTCAAACCTATGGCTTGCCCCCTCAAAGTCAATCTCCGTATCATCTGTAATCAGATGGCTTGTGCAGGCAAGATTTTTGTTCTCTGAAAAATTTGCCGGCTCCCTGTAATACATCTGTATGTCTTCCTTCGGGAAAAACTCCTTGAGAAGTGAATGTACATCATATTCAAAATCTGGTTTATTAAACGTAACTATTATCATAAGTAAGGGTTATACATCCTCTCATTTTCAATACTTGTAATGTCATTGTGTCCCGGATAGACGGTGGTTCTGTCTGGAAGTGTCATAAGCTTTTCCTTCACGCTCCGCACAAGGTCTGACATGCTGCCTTTTTCAAAATCTGTCCTGCCGATTGACATGCAAAAGAGCGAATCTCCTGTGAAAACCACGTCCTCATATGGGAAGTAGTAGCAGCAGCCTCCCGGTGTGTGTCCCGGTGTAAAAAGCACCCTGATGTGAAAGCCTGCCAGGTCGTTTTCCTGCTCATCCTTTAAAAATTCATCAGCGGAAAATACCAGCTTCTGCCCCACCATCCAGCTTGCATTTATCTGCGGATTTTCAAGTGTCTCCTTTTCTCCCTCGTAAGCATATATCTTTATGCCAAAGGCATCTGCAAGCTCTCTGGCTCCTGTAGCATGGTCAAAATGCCCATGGGTCAGCAGGATAGCCACAGGCTTCAAGCCATCTGCTTCTGCCTTTTCCGCAAGCTTATCTGCGCTGGCACCTGGGTCTATTATAATCGTTTCCTTTGTGTCTTCATTTATCACAAAATAACAGTTTGTCTGTACCGGTCCTACTACATACTGATTTATTTTCATATGGCGCAACCTCGTCCTCTCTTTTTTCAGCTTACTTACAACACCAACCGAACCTGCCACCATCAAACCTGCCACCGGCAGCTTTTCTGGATGCATGGCAACTGGCAGCTTCTCTGGATGTATGGCAGCTTAAAATATGCACACTGTATATATCAATACAGAAGTGTCAGAAACCACCGACTTTCTAGCCGGTGGTTCTCTCTACGTCAATAACACTATCTATCTGTCTTATTTTCTCAACAAGGCTTCCAATCTGCTGGCTGCCCTTTATGTTAAAGAACACCTCGATTGTGGCTATTCCCTGCTTGCTGGTCTTTGAATTGATGGAATTGATATTGATTTCCTTTTCCATAAACACCTTGGAAATATCCACCAGCAGTCCTGCCCTGTCGTTACAGAATATCTTAAGCTCTGCCTGATACTCTGCTGTATCGCTGTTGAATACATCCTCCTGCCACTCTGCCTCTATGAGTCTGCTCTTTTCCAGCTGTGACAGATTGATAATATTTATACAATCTGTTCTATGGATTGAGATACCACGTCCTCTGGTGACAAAGCCCACTATCTCATCCCCAGGCACCGGACTGCAGCATTTTGAAAAATGAACAGCCACATCATAAAGCCCCTTGACTACAATTCCACTCTTGGACTTCTTCTCTGGCACCTGAGCCTGCTGCTTTTCCCCAACACTATCCAGAATATCCTGGTCTGTGACTGGAAGTGCATGGTCTTTCTTGTAGTCCTCATTCATGCGGTTTACGACATGACTTTCCTTGAGTCCGCCGTGTCCTATTGTGGCAAGGCAGGTATTCCAGTCACGGAAACCATATTTTCTCAGAATTTTTGCCTGATATTCAGGTCTGTTTATCTCATTAAAATTAATTCCGTGAGCCTTGGCATAGTTTATCAGGGCGTCCTTTCCCTTGAGGATGTTCTCCTCCTTAAGTTCACTCTTAAACCACTGGTTTATCTTGTTCTTTGCCTGAGTGCTCTTTACAATCTTAAGCCAGTCCCTGCTTGGTCCCTTAGAGTTCTGGGATGTGATAACCTCGATTCGGTCTCCGTTCTGGATAACATAATCAATAGGCACGAGCTTTCCATTGACCTTGGCACCCACCATTTTATTGCCCACTGCTGAGTGGATACTGTAGGCAAAATCTATAGGTGTTGAACCATTTGGCAGATTTTTCACATCTCCAGATGGTGTAAATGCAAATACTGTGTCAGAGAATAAATCCAAATCGCTCTTTAAGAGGCTCATAAACTCTCTGTTGTCTGACATGTCCTGCTGCCACTCAAGAATCTGTCTGAGCCAGCTCAGCTTCTCCTCCTCGGTAACGGTGGCATTGGTAGCATTACCATTATTTGCCTCCTTATACTTCCAGTGGGCAGCGATACCATACTCAGCAGTACGGTGCATCTCGTATGTCCTTATCTGAATTTCAAACGGCATACCGCTTGGCCCGATAAGTGTGGTGTGCAGCGACTGGTACATGTTCTGCTTT